>JBJFGK010000057.1:0-17046 GCA_051892655.1 Prevotella sp.
ATAAACTATTTTGAAGGTCCGACAGGAGCAAACAATGCTAAAAAATATCTTTCAATGATTGTAGAGCGTTCGCTTCCTGCAGCAAAGGCACAAAGCTATATGGCTGCGGTTTCAGCTGACAAGGAAAGCTTCCAAAATGCTATAATGGAACAAAGAGGACTTGAATTCTGCGGTGAAATGCTGCGTAAGGCAGACCTTATTCGTTGGAACAAACTCGGTTCTACATTGGCTGCCGAAAAGCAGAACATGACAGAACTCATGAACCGCACAGGTATCTACGCAACACTTCCGAACAATATCTACTGGAAGACCGGCGCTGACGGCGAAACAGCGGAAATCTATGGTCTGGAACTTAATCAGACAGACGAAGAAGGAGCAACAATTGCCAACGCAACAAAGAAGTCTTGGAACGGAGACTGGTCTGACAAGATTAACGGACTTTATGTCAACAATCCTGACGATTATCAATTCTGGCCTATTTGGCAGACATTCATCAATGCCAGCAACGGATTAATTTCTAACGATTATAACTATTAAAAGTAAAACATAATGAAAAGGCTATATAATATACTGTTTGTAGTCGGAGTTGCGATGTCTCTTTTGACATCGTGCTCTGATGCAGACTCAGAACTTACTTCTGTTGAATACAGCAGATATTTTTCTCCAACAACAGTAGAAGCACGCGTTGTAGATAATGTAAACGTCAGACTGACATGGAATGCAGTTCCAGGTGCAGACTCTTATGAGGTGTCTATAATAAAAAACTCTATTCAAGGAGCTGAGGAAACCAATAACAATGATATAGTGGAAGTTGAAGGAACGGAAGTTAAAAACATTACCGGTATCACAATGGAAGATCTTCCACTTGTCATTGCAGGATTAGAAGGAAAAACCACTTATACTGCATTAGTCAGGGCAATAGGTGCTTCCAACGAGAATTCTAAATGGTCCGGACGTGAGTTTAAAACAGGTACAGAGCAATGTTTCAGCAACGTTAGCGACGCTGACATCACCGCTAACAGCGTAAAACTTACATGGGCTGAAACAACACCAGAGTTCCAGACAATCACAGTGACTCCGGGAGATATTGTATATACACTTACCGATGCAGACAAAGCAAGTCACAGCGCAACAATAGAAGGTCTTGTAGGTGAAACTGAATATACGTTTATCGCTTTAAGAAACGGTGAGCAGTGTGGTAAAATCACAGCTACAACAGCTATTGACTTGGGTAATGCTATTGCCGTACATCCGGAAGACAACTTGAATGAAGCTATCGCCAATGCCGAAACTGGCGCTACTTTGGCTCTTTTCCCGGGTACTTACAAAGTGGCAGGAGAGACAGAAGGTCTCGCCAAGATACTTGTTGAGAAATCAATTGCCATTAAGGCGGCTAAAGCTTCTGACCGTCCGGTAATCAACGGATGTATTCACATAACATCAGGAGCATCGCTGACAATGAGTCAGGTTATTCTTGACGGTACAGATACAGACGGCAGTCAGGCTTTTGAATGGAGAGACGCAGTAAGCTACGGCGATTTTGTTCTTGAAGATTGCGAAGTTAGAAACTATGTAAAAGGTTTTTATTACTTCAATGTTGCAGGAACAGTTAGCAGCGTAAAGATAAACAACTGTATCATACATGACATCCAGTGCTCAGGAGGTGACATGTTTGACTCACGTACAGGTACTATCAACTCTATCTCTCTTACTAATTCAACTGTTTATGACAGTGCTACAGGACGTGACTTGTTCCGTGATAACAACAGCTCAAATCCCGTTACCATTAATTGTAACAACAACACGTTCTATAATGTAGGTAGTGCCGGTGTCGCTTACAGGATATTCTATGTTCGCTCAACAGGCAATTCAATAACATTCCAGAACAATCTTGTAGCTAATTTCGCCAATACAAGAGGCTTTACAGAGCAGTCAAAGACCAATGCTCCCGTATTCGGTAACAACGCTTACTATAATTGTATCAATCTTATGTCTCTTGCAGACGGCAATACTCAAGCCATTAAATATTTTGATACAGACGGTAGGGAAGTAAAGAACAATCCATTTAAGGATGCTGATAAAGGCGACTTTACATTAACAGACGAAGATCTCATTTATTATAAGAATGGTGATCCAAGATGGTATTGATAATATCTAATGAAAACCAACAAAAAGGTGGAGATTATTGCTCCACCTTTTTAATTTTATAATCTGTCCAAACAATATAACAGACCGTACATTTTTCAAATTTCTACAATCGTTAAGTAAACGGTATTTCAAAGGAATAATCGGAAAAGAGGTTCAATAGTTATCCAACATTTTCTTGAACTTTGCCATTTGTTCAGGAGATTTATGCTTCTGACTGCGATCAAGCCAACCGAGAAAGTCTATTCCTGAAGGTGATTTCATACCGGAAGTCGACTTCTGAACACTCTTAATAATACTGAATTTAATTCTCGGTCGTGCTGCCGTTATTACCACTTCATCAAGCGTGTTCATCTTCGGCATCAGCCATATGGTATCTCTCATCGCAGAATATGACATCGAACGGCTTTCATAATTAACATGTGTGAACGTTGCACCGTCACACTTGCCGTAAATAAATAAACGTCCAAACTTATCTGTATGTATCAAGCCACGGGGATTGACAAATACCTTCACATTGGATATCGGAAGTTTTGTCTCCATATCGCATATCACAGACGTGACTTGCGCATACGAATGATGCGATAAGGCAACAAGAATGATTATAAATACAAGTCTTGTCATACAGATACATGCGGTAAAAAGATATTATACAAGGCTCTAACAATACAAAAATAAGCCAAAAAGTATGTATGTCAAACAATCGCTTTGATGTTTTACACAATATTCACTAAAATTCAATATGGGTAACAAAAAGCAACTTAAATTCAATCAATTATACATAAATTCAACAACAAGTGCCCGAAATACGACATTTTTACTTTACTTTTGCATATATGTAACCAAACATATTGCCATGAGAAGGATATGCATCATACTTATAACTCTGTTGACAGTGATATACTACAAGGCATCGGCACAAAACGGACAATTGGCAGCCATGCGCAATACCATTCCCGACAGCTACAACTTCTGGCTTTATGCACCAAGAGAATATGTATATGAACATCAAAAAGTACCCCTAATCATATTCTTACACGGGGCAAGCTTGTGCGGTAACAATATGCAAAGAGTACGAAGATACGGATTGTTACATGCAATAGAGAAAGGAAGATATTATCCTTGCATGGTGGTTGCACCGCAAAATCCGGGCGGTTCATGGAGTCCGAAAAAGATTGCAAAGATACTCGACTGGATAGAAAACAACCACAATATAGACACAACCAGAATATATGTCATAGGCATGAGTCTCGGAGGATATGGCACTTTGGACTTCGCAGGCACATATCCCGAACGTATAGCAGCTGCAATGGCACTTTGCGGAGGCAGCACACTGAAAGACCTGTCAGGGCTTGGCAATGTGCCTTTATGGATAATGCACGGTACGGCAGACAGGGCTGTGCCTGTGTCACAATCAAAGACAGTAGTTAAAGCCATGCAGAACTCGGGCAACGACAAGCTGTTACGCTATGACTGGTTACCCGGAGCATCACACGGAGATCTGGCGCGCATTCTCTATCTCAAGCAGACTTACGACTGGTTATTTGCACATACGACAACAGACAATCCGCGTACCATTGACAAAACCATTCCGATAGCAATGCCCGATCTGCGCAATGCCTATGATTATCTGCAACCGGAAGAAACAAGATTTGACATAGTGGAAAGAATAAAGTCTTGTTCTGACAAATGAGAACCATGATACATATCAAACGATTAAACAAAACAGGAGGTAAGTAAATATATGATATACACTGTTATAGGTACCGGAGCCATAGGAGGATATTACGGTGCCAAATTGGCTTTTGCAGGAAACGAAGTTCACTTTCTGCTACACAGCGACTACGAATATGTGAAAAACAACGGGCTATATATTAAATCATATGACGGAGACTTCTCGTTACCATGCGTAAATGCACATTGTTCAACAGAGGACATACCCAAATCAGATGTGGTTATTGTGGCGTTGAAATCCGTTAATAACTGTCTTTTGACATCGCTTCTGCCACCGATAATAAAAGAAGACACTATCGTGCTGCTGATACAAAACGGCATTGGCCTGGAAGAAGATTTGCTAAAGGTCTTTCCACAACTGCAAATAGTCGCAGGATTGGCATTCATCTGTTCGGCAAAGACACAGCCGGGCATCATCAACCACCAATTTTACGGAAGCATAAACATCGGCAACTACTCGTGTAAAGACACCGAAAGGTTTGAAATAATGATAACAGAGATGGGCGATGCGGGAATAAAGACCGCCGTTGTGGAATATAATGAGGCAAGATGGAAAAAGGCGGTATGGAATATGCCGTTCAACGGAATGACCGTTGCCATGAATGCACAGACAAACGAGCTGTTGGAGCACTTGCCGACAAGGGAGTTGATACGCGAACAAATGCTTGAAGTCATTGGTGCCGCCCAAGCTCTCGGCGTTAAAAACATAGACATATCGTTTGCCGACAAGATGATAGAGAGTACATTAAACATGGTTCCCTACTCCCCTTCAATGAAACTTGACTTTGATTTTCACAGACCTATGGAGATTTACTATCTGTACACAAGACCCATAGAAGAGGCTTATAAAGCAGGATTTATGATGCCACGCCTCTCTATGCTTGAAACAGAGCTGAAGTTTATTGAGCGGAAACAAAGCCTCATCATGCCAAAAGGCTAAAATCAAGAGCTTGCTTTTTACAAATAACATTTAAGGGGAAGAGCCGCATCTTATTTACCGGTTCTTCCCCTTAATACTAAAACGCCTGCCAACTCACCTATTTTGTACGAGTTACCGTATGTAACACGTTGCCTTGTTTGTCTATCATTCGTAGAACAAGACTTGTCTTGTCTGCGCTGACAATAGAAAATCCGGGCTCGGAACTGCAGAAAACAGTACCCTCCACAGGCTTAACCTTTCGTGAAAGCGATGCCGCCGAGTTTGTAATATAGTCTATATCACTCCCCTTAATGCGCAGATGCTGGAAGTTGTGTATGTGTCCGTTGATATACATATCCACATGATGGCGTGAAAGCACCTTGCCTACTGTAGCCTGCATATCAAGACGTTCTTCTTCATCTTTGTTTGTTTCGGCATAGAGAGGATGATGTCCCATTACGACAACCCAATCTTCCTTAGACTTTGTAAGCACCGAATCGAGCCACGCCAACTGACCTTCATAGTCCTGAGATGCTGCATCAGGATATGTAATCGGGTCTGTACGGTATTTATTCATCATCGGAGTGGTGTCTATCCATATCAAACGGAGTGTCATACCTTTATCATTAAAAACTTTTGTATAATAGCGGTCGCTCATTTCCCAGCGTCGGCTTAACGCTGTATAGTCCAGACACGCCTGTGTATTACCGCGATACTCATGGTTGCCCAATATCGGGAACCAGCTTATCATAAGTTCCGGATGACTGTATATAAACTCATAGTTTGTCATCCACAAAGGGTCTGACGTGCTCCCTACCCCATTGAAATGATGAACATCGCCTAAAGCCGCAACAAATTCGGGATTGGCACCCTGTTCTGCCATATTGCCCATGAGTTCCGCTATAGGTTTCTGATCATAATAACCGTTACGTCCCATATCGTTTACGACATAGAAGTTGAACTTTCCCTTAAACATTGCACGGTCTGCCGGCTGTGCCGATGCCATCAGAAAGCCGATAATAAACGACAGGACAAGGATTAAAACACTTTTAAAAATTATTCTTTTCATAATCTTATTTAGTTTATGTGACACATAAATTCACGGCACAAATATCGTCACTATATATTTCAAAAAGGTTGCGAAAAGATAAAAGAACAATGAAGTTTAGTCTGTCATGGTTTTGTAACCATATTGTAAACATAACTAAAAACCGGATTAACATCGGCTTAACATCAACCATGTACTTTTGCAGCGGAAAAAGATATTGCCACAATGGCATACGGCATTGAACAAAGATAAACAAGACTAATATATTCAGTTGATTTCAAATATAAAAGACAAAGTAAAAGATTGTAAATTCTACACAAACTAAAGATGAAAACAGTTAGACGACTATTGGTTACAGCCATTGTAGCCTCAATGACAGCAGCTGCCACATGGGCGGCAGAAGCAACAGAAGAAACCGCATTCGGCATTATCAGCGGACAAGTGACTGACACCGAACAGCACACACTGCCCGGTGCTACTATTCAGATAGAAAGTCTGCATACGGGTGTAACGGCAGACATCAACGGTTTCTACAAACTTCCAAATCTCAAACCGGGAACTTACACTCTGAAAGTGACTTATGTAGGTTATAATCCTATATATAAAAAGGTACAGGTCACCAATAGCAACCGTGTTCACGTAGCCGACATTGTGATGAACGAGGGTGTCGAGCTTGACGAAGTAAGCGTAAAAGGAGCCTTTACCGGCCAACGCAAAGCTCTGCAGATGCAGAAAAGTTCAATGGGCGTGACAAATGTAGTCAGCGCAGACCAAGTCGGCAAGTTTCCCGACTCGAACATCGGTGACGCTCTAAAGCGCATCAACGGTATCAACGTGCAGTATGATCAGGGCGAAGCCCGCTTCGGACAAGTGAGAGGAACAAGTGCAGATCTTACATCTGTAACGGTTAACGGCAATCGTCTGCCTTCTGCCGAAGGCGATACTCGCAATGTGCAGTTAGACCTCATACCTGCAGACATGATACAGACCATAGAAGTTTCCAAAGTCGTTACTTCCGACATGGACGGAGATGCCATTGGAGGTGCCATAAACCTTGTAACAAAGAACACTCCATACCGCAGAATACTGAACTTTACAGGCTCTACCGGATACACATGGATAGCCGACAAGCCTCAATGGAACATCGGCGGTACATGGGGAGACCGTTTCTTTGACAACAAACTTGGCATTATGGCAAGCCTATCTTACCAATATGCTCCGGGAGGCTCGGACAATACGGAATTTGAATATGTCGAAAAGAAGGGCGAAATACAGCTCAAAGAAGCACAGGTACGACAATATTATGTCACACGTGAACGCCAAAGCTATTCATTGGCACTCGATTATATGTTCAATCCCATGCACAAAATTTCGTTCAAAGGCATCTATAATCGCCGCAACGACTGGGAAAACCGCTATCGCATAAGTTACAAGAAACTTAACTCCGATGCAGAAGACCAAAGTATAGTCATCCAGACTAAAGCAGGCTCAAACGACACCAAAGGAGCGCGTTTGGAAAGACAGCAGACAATGGACTTTACACTTGACGGAGAACATAATTTCGGTAATCTGAAGATTGACTGGGCTTCAAGTTACTCGCGTGCTACCGAAGACCGTCCTAATGAACGCTACATCGGACTGAAGCTGAAAGGCAGCGATGCATTGAATTTCGGAGAGTCTTTTCTGAACATCGGAGGCAAGCAACCTTATTCCACTTTAGCCATACCTTCGTTCAACGAGGGCAAATGGAAGATAGATGAGTTTACTAACTCTGACCAGTCGATAAAGGAAAACGAGTTTAAAGAGCGAATAAACTTCACGTTACCACTCTCAAAAGGTCTTTTCGGCAACACGCTGAAGTTCGGTTACAAATACACACACAAGGACAAAAAGCGCAACACCGAATATTATGACTACAGCGATGCTGCCGACAAATACATTGCAGATTGGAAAGACAATATCGTATATGAAGTGCGTGACGGTTTCATGCCAGGCAGTAAATACCCTATTGGAACAGGATTTGTAAGCAAGGGCTACTTAGGAAGCATCAACTTTGACAAGGCCGACGGTGTGGAACTCTTAGAAGAAGAGGCTGGCAACTACAAGGCTACAGAACAGATACATGCCGGTTACATCCGTCTTGACCAGAAACTCGGCAAGAAACTCGATGCAACGATAGGTCTGCGTGTAGAGAACACACGTCTGAAGACCAGCGGAGTAAATTATACAATGGATGAAGACGAGAACGAAACACTCGTTCCGACAGGCGAATACAAGAACAATTACACCAATCTGTTGCCAAGTCTTCTGTTAAAATACAAGATGAGCGAATCAGGAAGCATAAGAGCATCCATCACAAAGACTCTGTCACGCCCCAAATACTCGGCTCTCGTGGCGAACAAAAGCTTTAATCTTGCTGACCAAGAAGCAACAATAGGAGATCCAAACATCAAGCCTACGACTTCATGGAACTTCGATCTCTCCATAGACCACTATTTCAAGAGCATCGGAATGGTAAGTCTCGGACTGTTCTACAAGGATGTCAAGAATGTCAATATAGAGACTCTCGGCTACTATACAGGCGCAGAACTCGGACTTACAGGCAACAATGAGACCTTTGAAGTGACACAGAACATGAACGCCTATGACGCCCGAGTATATGGTATAGAGGCTGCCTACCAGCGTGACTTCGGCTTCATAGCACCTGCCTTGCGCTGTCTCGGATTCTACGGAAACTATACTTACACTCACACAACCACACGTAACTACAACCCGCGACTTGGTATTGAAGACGGAGACGGCGTAAAAATGGCTGGCTCTCCTGAACATACAGCCAACGCATCGCTATATTTCGAGAACAAAGGAGTGAATGTACGCCTGTCATACAACTTCGCTTCATCTTTCATAGACCAGATGAACACCGGCAGCCGCGAGCTTGACCGATACTATGACAAGGTAAACTACCTCGACATCAACGCTTCTTACACTTGGGGCAAGCAGACTAAGTTCACCGTTTTTGCAGAAGCAAACAATCTGTTGAACCAACCTCTGCGCTACTATCAGGGTAACAAGGACCGCACAATGCAGGTTGAATACTACGGAGTGAAAGTAAACGCAGGTTTCAAGATTAATCTTTAACTCCGTTGAAGATATGGCTATCGAGCGATAAAAGATTCATTTTCTGATAAAAATTGATAATCCGCACTTCCATAAGCATGACGCTAAATGGAGTGCGGATTGTTGTTTGAAAAACAAACGTTTACAACGGCTTTGCGTAACATCTATGTTTTCAGTTTATAACTATGCAGTTTGCATGTCGGAAACATGTTGTTTGGCTATCGTAACTATTATGTTCAGATGTCGTAAATATGCTGTTTGTCTTCCGAAGGATACATCATTATTTCCTTTTCCTTCGGTTCTGTATAGTCCCTGTCTGTATCAAGGATATTCTCCTCATAGATTATTCGTGCTGAAATTCTGCCGTTTTTATAGGTGAGTTTGTTCCAAAAAGCAACGCCCATGTGGGCATAGACTTGAAGTATGTAGCCTTTTCCCTTATACAAACACGAATGTCCCGCTCCGTCATCATATAGTTGCTTTATGCCATCGTGGTATGTATAGACAAGCAATCTATAGTCCGCCTCACAGTTACCTGTCTTTATCCACAGCTCGGGAATGTTGTCTCTGTCTATGTCATAAAGGAAATACGAGCAGTCACTTGCCTGTCTGCTGTTTTCGTTCAATAATCTTTCATATTCATCACATATTGTATGTCTATCGCTTTCCGTGCATTTCCCTATCTTATCGTAAGGTTGTTTCATAGCGGAAGCCTTTTGGGCTTTGTCTCCGACACGTGGAGTATCGGTCTTTACGGCATCTTTGACACTGTCAGTCAGAGCTGTCAGATTCTCCCGTTCCGCTGCCGGATAATTCTTTCCAAGATAATAAGCCACCACAATGGCAGCTATTACCGCACAGCAACATAAAACTATCATGAAAAAGTTCCTGTTACCGTTAGGCTTGTCAGAATCAAATCGGTCGTTTGTCATAGTTTCCATAATTTGGATTTCTGTTGTTTTTCACGGGCATAACCCCATGCGGTTGTTGGCATTGACTATAAAAAAATCGAGGATAAATGTAGCGTAAGAGCCGCATCTATCCTCAATGATATTTTTATTCCCATTCTATTGTCGAGGGTGGCTTTGAAGAGATATCATAACATACGCGGTTTACACCACGTACTTTGTTGATTATCTCGTTTGAGACCTTTGCCATGAAGTCATAAGGCAGATGTGCCCAGTCGGCGGTCATGGCGTCGGTACTTGTAACTGCGCGTAAAGCAACGGGATGTTCGTATGTTCGCTCATCGCCCATAACACCAACCGAACGCACAGTTGACAGCAATACGGTTCCTGCCTGCCATATCTGGTCATAGAGAGAGACCTCTATCTCGCCGTCAGTCATCTCTGCCGGCACTCCTGCAGCAAGCACTTTACGTGCCTCTTCACCTGAAAGACGAACCTTATAATCACGCAATCCGCGTATATAAATATCATCCGCGTCTTGCAGAATACGCACCTTCTCGGGTGTGATATCGCCAAGTATCCTCACGGCAAGTCCCGGTCCGGGAAACGGATGACGTGTTATGAGATGCTCGGGCATACCGAGCTGACGACCAACACGGCGTACTTCATCCTTGAAAAGCCATTTCAGAGGCTCACAAAGCTGAAGATGCATTTCTTTTGGCAGACCTCCGACATTGTGATGACTCTTGATTACCTTGCCCGTAATATTGAGACTTTCTATGCGGTCTGGATAAATTGTGCCCTGAGCGAGCCACTTTGCACCTGTTATCTTCTTTGCTTCGGCATTGAAAACTTCAACGAAATCACGTCCGATAATCTTACGCTTTTGTTCCGGATCGGTAACTCCCGACAAGTCGGCAAAGAACTTCTCACTCGCATCAACGCCAATCACATTAAGTCCGAGACATTCGTAATCGTGCATCACATCACGAAACTCGTTCTTACGAAGCATTCCATGATCAACAAAGATACATGTTAGATTCTTGCCTATGGCACGGTTGAGCAACACAGCCGCAACGGACGAGTCCACACCGCCTGACAGACCGAGAATAACACGGTCTTCGCCAAGTTCAGCCTTCAGTTCTGCCACCGTAGTATCAACGAAAGAGGCTGCGCTCCAATTCTGTTCGGAACCGCAAATATCCACTACGAAATTCTTGAGAAGCAGAGTACCTTGTACTGAATGGAACACTTCCGGATGAAATTGTACCGCCCAAATGCCCTTGTCTGCTGTATCTGTTGCCGTAGAACAATATGCGGCATATTTCACATCATGAGTTGAAGCTATACAGCTGAAGCCTTCCGGTATTGCCGTTATCGTATCTCCATGACTCATCCATACCTGCGAATGATTGTCAAAACCTTTGAAAAGAGGATTGTCCATATCTACCGTTTCAAGAAGAGCACGACCATACTCACGTGAATCGGCTTTCTCTACCTTTCCACCAAGAGTATGGGATATAAACTGTGCGCCATAGCAGATGCCAAGAACCGGCAAACGGCCGACAAAGCGAGACAAATCGACCTTGAAAGCCTCCGGATCATGAACCGAATAAGGCGAACCGCTAAGTATAACACCTATCACATCGCTATCGTCTTCAGGATACTTGTTGTAAGGAAGTATCTCGCAAAAGGTGTCAAGTTCACGCACTCGACGGCCTATAAGTTGTGTGGTCTGTGAACCGAAATCTAAGATTATAATTTTTTGTTGCATATATGAAATTTGTATTTATTATTTTCTGGCAGCCTATATGGTCTTGATAAAATCTTCAGCATCAGACAAAGTGTCGAGTTTGCCAACATCCATGAGTCGGAGACTGTCATCGACATATCCGCAAATAGTACGTTCGGCACAATATCTCAGATAGAAATCAATAATACCGAACTTATCCGGCATCGCAGACAACAACGGGAACAGTGCCGGAGAAAAGACATGAATGCCTGAAAAGGCATACTTGTCAAACTCGGAGACATCAATACTGTCATACGGGCTGCGTACTTCACCCGTTTCTATATTGGTCCAGCCTTTAAGCATACAGCTTTTATCATGCGAGAACAGCAGATAACGCTTGGTCTTACGCTTGCTTACAAGCAAGGTGGCATCATTTCCCCTACCCTTCTCATATAGTTCGGCAAGGTCTATATTACTGAGTATGTCAACATTATGTATCAAGACGGGCGCAGAAGCATCAAACAGACTGACAGCTTTCTTAATGCCGCCACCTGTATCAAGCAGACATTTCGTCTCGTCACTGACACGAATATCCATACCAAAATTATCATTCTTGGAAAGGAATGAGACTATCTGCTCTGAAAAATGATGCACGTTGATGATTATTCTATCCATACCTGCATCACGCAACCTTAAAACAACATGTTCAAGCAGAGGCTTGCCTCCTACCTCAACAAGTGCTTTCGGCATCGTATCCGTAAGCGGTTTAAGGCGGGTTCCTAATCCCGCTGCAAATATCATAGCCTGTCTCATATATCTAAAATACTGGTGTGGACATTGATATGTTCTGATTATTTGTCTCCGTGTTTGGCTTCCAATATCTGACTGACATTTTGTTCCCTATGACATATCCTTACTTCAACCCCAAACTTGTTGTTAATATGTTCGGCAAGATGCTGGGCGGCATAAACACTGCGATGCTGACCACCGGTACATCCGAAACTAAACATTAGAGAAGTGAAGCCTCGCTGTATGTAACGCCTGACATGGGCATCGGCAAGCTTATACACACTATCAAGAAATGTCAATATCTCTCCATCATCTTCAAGGAAACGTATTACCGGTTCATCAAGACCGGTAAGCTTTTTATATGGTTCATAACGTCCTGGATTATGAGTAGATCTGCAGTCAAATACATATCCGCCCCCATTGCCCGAATTATCCTCCGGTATTCCTTTATGAAAAGAAAAACTGAACACCCTAACTACCAATGGCCCCTTATTGTCATATTTGGAGAAAGTGGCAGGACCGTCAGACGGATGAGCCATATATACGTTCTTGTCTGCAGTCTTATAACCATCAGACCTTGTGAGAGCTGCCCCTTCAATACGGGCGAACTGTGGCAGTTCTGTTATGCGCCTCAACACATCCATAAGATACGGATATGTAAAGACAGTCATATCAAGCATCTCTCTAAGGTTTTGTATTGCCGGAGGTATGCTCTCTATAAAATGTCTCTTACGCTCAAAATAGCCTCTAAAGCCGTATGCGCCAAGCACCTGAAGTGTACGGAACAAGACAAACAACGAAAGACGCCCGACAAAATGCCTTACTGAAGGAACCTCAATATAATTTTTTAAAGAATTATAATATTCATAAACAAGTTCTCTTCTCAGTTTATGCGAATATTTTGCTGAAGCTTGCCACAAGAAAGATGCCAGATCATAATAAAAAGGCCCCTTACGACCGCCCTGAAAATCTATAAAAAACGGTGCGCCGTCTGAATTCAACATTATATTACGAGCCTGAAAATCGCGATACATAAACGTTTCTGACGACTCGGAAACAAGGTCTTTTGCAAACAGACGAAAGTTCGCCTCTAATTTTAATTCATGAAACTCGATGTCAAGAGGCTTGAGAAAACAATATTTGAAATAATTAAGATCAAAGAGAACACTGTCTTCATTGAACTCTGGTTGAGGATAACAGTTGGACCATTGAAGGTTTCTTGCTCCCGTAACTTGTATCTCCGGCAGCGCCTTTATCGTTTTAATCAGAAGATTCTTCTCTTGTTGGTTATAGCGTCCGCCTGCATTTCTGCCACCAGCAATAGCATCAAACAATGAGATGTTGCCAAGATCTTCCTGCAAATAAACAAGTTCATCGTCACTTACTGCCAACACATGCGGTACACGAATGCCATTCTCTGTAAAATGCTTTGAAAGATATATAAAAGCATGATTCTCATCACGACTTGTTCCGATAGAACCTATTACTGAAGAACCGTCAGTTGAAGATATTCTAAAATATTCACGGTTGCTACCGGCACCGGGCAATTTGTTTATTGTTAATGGTTGTTCACCCTTCCATGACAAGTATAAACTTAATAGCTTCTGCATCCTCCTTTACTGTTTTTATAATTGCAAAGTTAGACAAAAAATCCCGAATTACTATATTGTTACTATAAAAAGATAATATGAGGAACAATGATGACTGTTAAAATTATATTATCAGTAATTGCATTAATAAGATAACAAAAAAAATCGCATGTCATCACGACAAACGATTTTCAAAAAACAAACTACTTAAAAACTAATCTACTAAAACAAATCAAAAAATATCTACTTGTGGATGTAAATCCATACGGTACATACTATTGATGTTGCAAAAGTAGGCAATTTATTTTTACATCCAAAATTTTACAAAAAAAAATTCATCCATATATATTAAAAAAACAAAAAATGAGGAATAAGAAAAATTCTATTCCTCATTTTGATATCTAAACCTTACAATTTATGGTTTATTACATCATTCCACCCATGCCAGGTGCACCCATTGGCATCTGTGGTTTTTCTTCCGGTTTATCTACGATAAGACATTCTGTTGTAAGGAACATGCCTGCAATAGAAGCAGCATTTTCAAGTGCTACACGAGCAACCTTTGCTGGATCAATTACACCGGCCTTACGCATATCCTCATAAACATCTTTACGGGCATTGTAACCAAAGTCACCATTACCTTCGCGAACTTTCTGTACAACTACGGCACCTTCACCTCCGGCATTAGCTACAATCTGACGAAGCGGTTCCTCTATTGCGCGTTCAACAATATCAATACCTGTCTGCTCGTCAGCATTGTCTCCCTTAAGACCTTTAAGATTGTCAAGAGCACGGATATATGTAGTTCCACCTCCTGCAACAACGCCTTCTTCTATAGCTGCACGTGTTGCACAAAGAGCATCATCTACACGATCTTTCTTCTCTTTCATCTCAACCTCGCTGTTTGCACCTACATAAAGAACTGCAACACCGCCAGAAAGTTTTGCCAAACGCTCCTGCAATTTTTCTTTATCATAGCTACTTGTTGTATTTGCAATCTCGTTCTTTATCTGAGCTACGCGGTCTGCAATGAGTTGCTTCTCTCCTGCTCCGTTGACAATAGTCGTATTATCCTTTGAAACAACGGCTTTCTCACATGTACCTAGCATTTCAAGCGTTGCCTGCTCTAACTTCAAGCCCTTCTCTTCACTTATTACAAGACCACCGGTAAGAACCGCGATATCCTCAAGCATTGCTTTACGACGATCGCCAAAGCCCGGTGCCTTTACAGCACATATTTTAAGATTTGAGCGCAGACGATTGACAACGAGTGTCGTAAGAGCTTCTGAATCTACATCTTCTGCAATAACAAGCAATGGGCGACCGCTTTCTGCCGCAGGCTGAAGTATTGGAAGGAAATCCTTAAGGTTGCTTATCTTCTTATCATAAATAAGAATATACGGATTATCCATTTGACATTCCATCTTATCTGCATCTGTTACAAAATAGCCACTCAGATAACCGCGATCAAACTGCATACCTTCAACCACATCAATGTGTGTATCGCGGCTCTTGCTTTCTTCAATAGTGATGACACCATCTTTTGATACTTTTCGCATTGCATCTGCAAGAAGTTTTCCAATTTCAGGATCGTTGTTTGCACTTACTGTTGCAACCTGTTCTATCTTGTCATAGTTATCATCCACTTTCTCTGCATTATTCTTGATATATTCAACAACAGCAGCAACAGCTTTGTCTATACCGCGTTTCAAATCCATTGGATTAGCTCCGGCTGTGACATTTTTAAGACCTACATTGATAATACTTTGCGCAAGAATTGTTGCTGTTGTTGTACCGTCGCCGGCATCATCGCCGGTCTTACTTGCCACACTCTTTAAGAGCTGAGCACCTGTATTCTCAAAACGGTCTTCAAGTTCAACTTCTTTTGCTACAGTAACACCATCCTTTGTTATCTGTGGAGCACCGAACTTCTTTTCAATAATTACGTTACGACCTTTAGGACCTAAAGTCACTTTCACTGCATTGGCAAGTTGATCTACACCATTTTTAAGCAACTCGCGAGCGTCTGTATCAAATTTAATTTCTTTAGCCATGATTATAATTTATTTTTTTAAGAAAATACGACTATATTTTCATTGACAATCAATGATAATGTCGCATTTGCGTTCATTGGTTTATAAATAACTTATTTTTATTTAACAATAGCAAGTACATCACTTTGGCGCATCATAAGATATTTCACACCATCATACTCCAATTCCGTACCAGAATATTTTCCATACAATACTTCATCACCTTCTTTGAGTATCATTTCCTCATCCTTTGTACCGTTACCGGTAGCTACAATTCTGCCATGAAGAGGTTTCTCCTTAGCCGTATCAGGAATAATAATTCCACCTATTTTTTCTTCTGCAGGTGCAGGAAGCACCAATACTCTGTCTGCTAATGGTTTAATGTTCATAATATTACTATTTTAATTGTTTTATTTTATAATATTGTATTTATCTTTTGAGCGTATTATCAGTCTTATACATTTTCATCTTTACATTATGCGAAAATCGTGCCAAAAATATCAAATGACAATTTTGGCACGATCATACTGACAAAAATGTCAGCAAAATAACTTACGATATAATATCAACGTGTGGCTCTAAAACTTTCCATATTACGATAGCGTCTGGACATAAATCTCATATATATATTACGCAACCATAATTTATGGAACACTATGAATATCAAACCTATTACAAGCAATATTATAAAAGTAACGTTTTCACTGAAAAAAGCTTTCAATACAGATATGAAAATTACCGGACAAAACATTGCCAAAAGCTCCGCTACTACTTGAAAATAATTATTCTCCATATTGCCTTTGCTTATGAATTTTGCATTTAAAGGCATTGTCTGACGGTTATAAACTGCCATCTGCATAAGAAGACAATATACAGGACCGATGGAGAACGTAATCATTGAAAGAAGCATAAGTATGGAATACTTTCCCGTAAAGACAGTCGGGAGCATCAATATAAACGGCATTATCAACATAGCACTATAAAAATAATACTTAATTTCATATAAAAATTAATTGTGTTTTAATAAATTTA
>JBJFGK010000058.1:0-16962 GCA_051892655.1 Prevotella sp.
CCTTAAACTCTTTTAGGGCATCTGCTTTTGATATGTCCTTGCGAACAACAGGCTCGTCTTTGGAGGCAAGTTCCTTCATCTTGTTTTCTATCTTCTCAAAATCGCCTTCCTTTATGACATCGCCTTCCTTAGGCATTACGTCATAGAAGAATCCGTTTTCGATTGCAGGACCGAATCCGAACTGTATTCCGGGATATAACTCTTGCAGAGCCTCTGCCAGCAAGTGTGCAGACGTATGCCAGAATGCGTGTTTGCCTTCTTCGTCTTCCCATTTGTAAAGTTCGATTTTTGAATCCTCGTTGATAGGACGGTTCAATTCAACTGTCTCACCGTTTACTCCGCAAGCCAATACGTTGCGCGCCAAAGCCGGTGATATGCTTTCGGCAATCTGAAGTCCTGTTACGCCCTGTTCGTATTCGCGAACAGAACCGTCAGGAAAAGTAATTTTTATCATATCTACAATATATGTTTGATTTATCGCCTGCAAAGATAGTGCAAGGTAAGTGAAATGCAAAATAAAAAGGTGTTTTTATTTTCATTTCCTGACTTACGTTCAGAATGGTTTTAAGTAACTTGTCTTGATGTGGAGCTAACGGATTTTCTTTTATGCAAAATACAAGTATGTCTTACTTGTCCTTAATGTTTGTTCTCTTGCAGCAAACAGGTTGTCATTCGTATTTCATCGATTTTGATGGATGAATGTGAGATATTAGAAAACTCGGTGCAATAAGTGCAAGCAGGCAGAGAACAAGTGTCATTATGTTGATGCCAATAATGACAGGTAAATTAATCTCTACGGGAACGATGTCTACATAATATATGGATGCATCGAGCCTTATCAGCCCTGTTGTCTGTTGAAGTATCATTAGTCCAAGTCCGATGATGTTGCCGATAATGAGTCCTCTGCCTATGATAAATGTTGCAAACCAAAGGAATGTCTTTCGTATAGTGCTGTTTTTTGTGCCTATTGCTTTAAGAAGACCTATCATGTTGGTGCGTTCAAGAATGATAATCAGCAGTCCCGAAATCATAGTAAATCCCGCAACGCATAGCATCAGCGCAAGTATAATCCACACATTAAGGTCAAGGAGATCCAACCATGAGAATATCTGTGGATTGCTCTCTTGTATTGTGGCAGACGAATATGTCTGTCCATAATGGTCTGTTTGTCTGTTGATGTTGCTGACAAAGCGTTCGGCAACTTCATCAATGCGATTATAATCATTGACTGTCACTTCTGCGCCTCCTGCTTGATCTTGTTGCCAGCCGTTAAGCTTTACAGTTGTATATAGGTCGGTAAAGCATATACTTTTATCATACTGAGTGAGATTGGTACAATAAATGCCGGCTACGGTAAAGCGTCTCACTCTGACGTTGTCATTGATAAAATATGCAAAAACTTTATCGCCGGTTTTAAGGCGAAGCATATCTGCCATAGTTTTTGATATGAGAATGCTGTTGGTAGATGCCGAATCGCTGAAGCAAGGGATAACTCCCTCAACCATATTGTTGTGTATGAACGTAGTGTCATATTCAGAGGCAATGCCTTTAAAAACAACGCCGAGAAAGTCTTTGTCTGTCTTTAGTATGCCTTCTTTCAATGCGTATCGGCCTACATTTTTTACACCTTTGATTGACTTTATGACTTTTGTCATGCTGTCAGACATACATATAGGCTGTATGGCACTGCCGTGCATTGACACGAAGTTGCTGACATTGATGTGTCCGCCAAAGCCGATTACCTTGTCGCGTATGGTATGCTTGAATCCAAGCACAATGCATATGGACATTATCATTACGGCAATGCCTATCGCTACTCCCGTAGTTGCAATGGCAATGGCCGGACGACTCACTTTCTTATTGTTACCATCGTCCTTATAAATGCGTTTGGCTATAAAAAAGGGGACACTCATCGTAGGGCTTATTCTTCGCTGTTTACTCTGCCGGGATATGTTTCAAGAGCCTTGCGCAATATGAATAAAGCTCTGTTAAGGTCTTCTTTTTTGAGAACGTATGCTATACGCACCTGATTGCGTCCTACACCCGGTGTTGTATAAAATCCCGATGCCGGCGCCATCATTACCGTCTCTCCTTCATAGTTAAATTCTTCAAGGCACCAGCGGCAGAACTCTTCACTGTCATCGACAGGTAGTTTTGCAACAGTGTAAAAGGCTCCCATAGGTATCGGAGAGTAAACACCCGGTATGCGATTAAGACCGTCTATAAGACATTTTCTGCGCTCTACATATTCATCGTAAACATTACGATAATATTCTTCCGGAGCTTCAAGTGAGGCTTCTGCGGCAATCTGTCCTATAAGAGGAGGGGATAGACGGGCCTGACAAAGTTTCATTACAGCCTGTCTAACTTCTGCATTTTTTGTTATCAGCGCTCCGATGCGTATGCCACATTCGCTATAACGTTTGCTTACAGAGTCTATTAGAACGACATTCTGCTCAATGCCTTCAAGATGACATGCACTGATATATGGTGAACCGGTATATATATATTCGCGATAAACTTCATCGGAGAAAAGATACAGGTCATATTTTTTTACGAGATCGCGAATTTGATGCATTTCTCTTCGTGTGTAAAGATATCCTGTAGGGTTGTTGGGATTACAGATGAGTATTGCTCTTGTCTTGTCGTTTATCAACTCTTCGAATTTCTCTACTTTAGGTAAAGAGAACCCTTCTTCTATTGTCGTTGCAATGGTTCTGATTTTTGCTCCTGCCGATATGGCAAATGCCATATAATTGGCGTATGCCGGTTCGGGAACAATTATTTCATCACCCGGATTAAGACATGACATAAAAGCGAAAAGCACGGCTTCACTACCTCCGCATGTTACAATGATATCGTCTGGGGTTACATTGATATTGTATTTCTTGTAGTAATCTACGAGTTTTGTACGGTAGCTGAGGAATCCCTGTGAAGGAGAATATTCCAAAATACTCCTGTCCACATTGCGTATTGCGTTGAGAGCAACATCCGGTGTCGGTAAATCCGGTTGTCCTATATTAAGATGATAGACTTTTATTCCGCGATTTTTGGCATCGGCAGCCAAAGGTGCAAGCTTCCTGATAGGAGACTCGGGCATTTCCAATCCGCGAACTGATATTTGTGGCATGTTATATATAATGTTTTGTTTTGCCTTTCTACTTTTTTATAGTGGCACCTGTTATTTATTGTATTCTTTGTTGTTGAGTATCGGTATTTCTGAAATTCTAATTAAAGAAATTCCATGAGACACCGAAACGCAGTATTCTCCCGTTAGTAGGGTAGTGTGGTGTGAGGAAATATTCGCCACTGTCGGCATTGATATGACTCATCATCACAAAGAAGCGCGTGTGCTTCAAGTGCATGTTAGCGTATGCGTTGATATATGGATAGTTTCCCGTTTCAACATTTGCGGCACCATTGTCTTGTACTACAAAACGTCCTAATGCCGGGCTGTAATCAAGGGTATTGTATTTGCTGAAGTATCTCAAATCGGCACCAAGGTCCACACTAAGCACTTTGGCTATCTTGAATTTCAGATAAAGGTTTGTGTAAATGTTAAGTGTCGGAACCGGAATTACCGATTCGTTACTTGATTTCTGGTATGTGAGAACCGTTTCCCAATTAAGAGGACCTAATGTGAAGTCTTGTGACAGCTGGCCTGTTATGATATTTATATTGCCACTGTGCTGTTTGGTATATACATCTGTTCCAGTACGGCTGAAGTCTTCGGTTATATTGTAACTTTGAGCCAAATAAGTATAATTCTTGATGTTGTCTATTGCAACTCTTAGTGTTGTTCTGGTACGTTTTAGAGAGAAAACACCTTCTATCCTTGTTCTTATCTCTTTGTCAAGGGATTCGTTATCCCACCAAAAATGTTTAGAGTGATAATGTCTGTAATAAAAAGACGGGTTGAGACGATAAAAATAACCGTTTGCGGCAAGTCTTATGGTATCATTGAACAATCTGAAATTGAGGTCTGTCTTAAAATCTACTTTAAGTTGTCCTGCATCTTCGCCTGTAATCCACGTTTCTGCTGTGACGTCATAGTGCAGTGTATGCCCCTCTTTTTTTATTAATTGTCCGCCTATACTGAAATTATGTTCGTTATAGCTTGCAGCGGCAACCTCTTCTGTAGGAAGTGTGAAATGACGTAAATCGGAAGATGCAAATACTTTCAGACCTGCTTTTGCCCATTTGTTGAAACCTTCAAGCAGAGCTATGGCAAATGTGTTTTTTAATGCATAATGGTTTGTCTTGTCAAAAATTGAGTCTCCTTGAAATTTGCTTATTACATTATACGAGTTGGCATAGTAATTTTCAGGTGTATCGTATGCCTGATATATACGACGATAATTATCGAATTTAAGAGTGTGTATGAAACTTGTTACAGGTACATATTCGTTTTTCATCCATTCGCTCTCGGCTTTATCATCATTTTTGTCTTTCAAAGCGAGGGTGTCCGGTCTTGTTTCACTTACAGCAATTCTGTCGTTTTTTGTCTTGTCTGAGTCTATTGCCGGTTCATCGCCTGCAATTTTGGCATTGTCCGGACGTCCTGCATACGATTTTCTTCCTTCAAATTCATTTTCGTCTAATGATTTTCCGTCACGGTTGGCGTTCTTTTTCGCATCTTCTCTTGCCTTGTTTGCAGCATTCTCTTTTTGCGATTCAATGGCAAACTTGCGTGCCTTGATTTCGTCTTCGGTCATTTTGACTTTACGGTTAAAGCCAATATTGTATCTGTGAGAGAAAAATATGTGTTGATTGTCATTTCTGTTCCAGTTCTTTTGTAGCACTGTCGGTATTTCGTTCTCTCTGAAATTGTCTGTAAAACTCTCAGGATGCGTAATATATCTGTCATCGGTTATACCACCGTTTTCAGTTACTTTCTGATGATTTGTCGAAAATAGAAAATGGGCGTTGTATCTTTCTCCCAAGTATGATGCATACATGGAATAATTGAAGTGTGATGTACTTTGTTCTTGATAGTAACCTCTGCCGTAAATATAGTCAAACTTGAATCCCATACCAAGTTTCTTTCCCGCATTTACGCCAAAAAGGGCTTTGAAATGGTCTTCTCCGTTAGTACGATCACCACATTCGTCGTATGAAATATTGGTAATTGGAGATAGAGTGTTGGTAAACAGAAATTTGTTTACAGGGGTTATGAAATAGTCGTATGGAGATGTGAAAATAAATTGTCCGTCATCGTCCCTGTCAATAAATATTCTGTTTATTCTCGGTGCGCCGAGATTACCTGTAGTGTTATATTCTCCACGTAGTCCAGTCGTGAAAATAGAATTCATGTACATGTGTTGCAACGTATCCGGTTCTGCCGTTGTTCTCTCTCCAAACCGTTCATCTATGCTCCACACTTTCAGACCAATAGGAATTTCTCTCCTGTCATGTTTCATGGTGTCTTTATCCAGCGTGTTAAAAGAATCGTCTGTCTGGATAAAGCCATCATCAGTCAGAGTGTTTTGATTAAAGTTGCGATTGTTTATCTGAGCGCATATAGGAGAGCTTGTCGCTGAAAAAACAAGGCATAATATAACGCAGACAACATACCTATATAATAAATCTCGGCTTGCCGAACATGAAACACTTGTTATTTTATTCGTTATTGGCTGCATGCTCATTTAATGAAACGGAAAATACATTCAACAAACTTGAATACCATAGATGTCAGAATAACAATTGTTCCTATCTGTGAACTATAGGCATAAAAGATAATTATACCTACAATGGCACCAATCATAAATATCATGTTAAGAATATTTCGTAGTGTCATATATTTGCCCGACTTGTTCCTATGGACAGGTCTTTGTATGTTGTTTGTCTCGTTTTCGATTTGTTCTGTCATTACGGTTCATTTTTTATTGGCGTAATATCGCTATCATAAAAATTGTATGATACACATTATGACTGTAATAATATTTAGGTATTTACAGTCTTTGAAAGACAATTATAGAAATAACTATTTGTCAAGTACTACCGCTTGTATCATTTCAAATATTTGGTCTTTGCGATCAATGGTCTTGCATCTGAATTTAGCAGTACCACGTATAAGCTTGTTTTTTTTGCTGTTAAGAGCGTTGTTGTCATTTATCCATTCTTCTGCCTTATACAAATGACCACCTTTTATGCGTTCTTCTTCATATCTGTAGTATATCCTGTTCATTACAACTTTTAGTTTTGCATTGTCGCAGTATGCCATAAGAGTATAGAAAAATTTTGAGCGATCAATCATAAGAAAATTCTCTTTGAAGACTAACCATTCTTTTATGCTTGCCACGATGATGTGATCCTGCTTGTTAACCAAAGAGACACAACTTCCTTCGAGTTGATTGTCTGTTTTTGTAAAGTCGTTTAGGAAAGCCAACATGATATTGTAAATCTCTACAGCGCTTTTTCCGGGAACGTCTATATCAAGTGTCCATTCCACCTTGCCGTTATTTTCTGTTACGGCACCGGCCATGTATTTTTCATCGATAATATTGTTATCTTGTTCTGTAGTTTTCTTTTCCTTCTTTTCTGTTACAGGTTTTTCTGTATCAGGTCTTTCCCATACACCTTGTGACCATGTGGGTATAGATATGAGAATGGCTAAAATAGTAAGTGTATATTTCATGTCCTTTACATTGAATTATTGTGCAAATATACTAAAATTCATATAAACTGCCATATTATATTCAATGATTTAACAAAACAAAGTCTTTATCTTTTACCTGTATGTTACATAAGTTTGATTTTATTATATGATTTTTGTATTTCAAGTGTTTTTTTAGCGATATTTTAATATTTGTTTAATTTTTCCGATAAAAATAGGCTTGATATTATATTTTTTTTGTATCTTTGCATAAAGTAAAGTTTGCGCGGTAAATAGAAAACAAGTTTTCTTTGCGCTCGTTTGCATAAAAAACAATATAATAGGTATTATTTGTATTGATGTTCATTAGATAATGAAAGAAGCAAATTGGTTATTATTAATCACATTATTTCTCTTTACTGCGTGTGAGTTTAAGCTCAGACCAAATGAAGAGGAAACGGCAAAACATCGAATCGAGGTTTGCCGTTATGACCGTTTGCAGAGTCAGTATCTTACAACAGGAGATTTTTCAGCACTCCAGCAAATGAATACCGATTATCCGATAGAAACACGAACACTTATAGAAAATGTATTGAAGATAGGTGAGGTCTATGACCCTCAGATTAATCGTAAATTCCTTTCGTTTTATCAGGATTCGGTCTTGCAGACTATTATATCAGATGCAGAATCACAATTTGCTGATATGGAAGATATTAACAAACATTTTAATGTGGCGTTTGATAATCTTCTCAAATATATACCATCCATTTCGGTCCCTTTAATATACGCACAAATAGGAGCGCTTGACCAGAGTGTTGTTATTGGTAACCATTCTATTGGAATATCTCTTGACAAATATCTTGGAGAAGATTATCCGATTTATAAGAAATATTATCCACAGTCTCAGATAAAGACAATGAGAAGAGAACACATCGTGCCTGATTGTATGAGTTTCTATCTTCTAAGTCTGTATCCGTTGCCTGAATTTGAGTCTCGTTCTCAGATAGAACGGGATGTTCATGTCGGAAAAATTATGTGGGTCTGTAATTTAATATTTGAAAAGCCTTTTTTCAAGACAAAATATGTTACACTTGTCGATAAATACATGTCTTCTAATAAACAAGTTAAGATAGAGTCTTTGTTAATTGACAATGACTATACCAAAATAATCAACAGGCATTGACAGTCTGATGATATAAATCTTATTAAGTTCTCATATTGCATTTTCCATAAAAATGGTAATTATATCCGAAATTTGTATACAAGCAATTTCGGATATTTGCTATTATTTTGCACTGTAAATGAAATGTGATACTCAAATAATCATTGCAGGGCAATAGTGGTATCTGAGTTGTCAATTAAGATAAAAGATGATGACGAATAGCGAAATTACACGACGTGAAGCATTAAAAATTATTGGAAGTGCGACAATGGCAACGGTTTTGGTTTCGACAGGGGCTTCAGTTTTAGGATCTTGCGTTGAAGTCAAAAAGAAAAGAGTTGTTTTGTTTTTTACGGGAACAGGTAACTGCCTCTATGTTGCTCGTCAACTCGCAGGTAAAAACGGTAAGATAATCAGTATTCCTCAGCTTATGCAAAATAAACAATTTGAGATTGAAGCTGACGAGATAGGATTGGTTTATCCAATTTATGGCCATATGCCTCCTTATATGGTCAGACAATTTATCAAACGGGCTCACTTAAAAGCCGAATATAAGTTTGCTGTTTTGACATACGGTATGCGTAAATGTAACTCTGTTGAAATATGGAATGATATTTCACGAAAATCGGGTAATGTTTTTGATTATATTAGCACACTTGTCATGGTTGACAATTGGTTACCCAATTTCGACATGAGCGAGCAAATGAAGATAGAAAAACACATTCCTGAAAATCTGGCTAAGATAACTGCAGATCTTGATACTCATCGCTGTTGGCACGAGCCTGTTACAGAAGAGGAGCGTTATCAACATCAGGGTTTCATGCGACTGAGTGGTCTTGACCCTGAGGTAGGATTCCTTATGAAAGCAGAGAAACATTTTACCGTTACCGACGCATGTGTAAACTGTGGTATATGCACCTATGTTTGTCCGCGTGGAAACTACGAAATGACAAGTCCGGGAGTAAAGATGCAAGGTGACTGTGAGTTCTGTTTTGCTTGTATTCAGAATTGTCCGCAGAAAGCCATTCTGTTTGCAAAATCTGAAGATGGTTCATTTCCTGATGGTACGGAGAAAAATCCCAATGCCCGTTATCGTAATGAAAACGTGTCGCTTATGGACATCAAATTGGCAAATAACCAAAAATAATAACAAAAATCAATAAGAATATGTTGCGAAAAATAAGAATAATTCTTGCCGTATTGTTTTTTATATCTGTTACGGCTCTATTTCTTGATTTTACAGGCTTTGTTCATGCATATCTGGGATGGACAGCAAAGATACAATTCTTACCTGCTTTGATGACAATGAACGTGGGAATAGTAGTATTTCTTACTATCTTGACGTTACTTATTGGGAGACTATATTGTTCTGTCATCTGTCCTTTGGGTGTTATGCAGGATATATTTTCATGGATTAGTGAGCAAAGGAAAAGGAAAAAGTATCGTTTTCAGTATTCAAAAGAAGTAAAATGGTTGAGATATGGCATGTTTATATTGTTTATTGCATGTATGCTTGTTGGGATTAATGCGATTGTAGTATTACTAGCTCCATATAGTTCCTACGGACGTATCGTATCCAATATTTTTGCTCCGATTTATCGTTGGGGAAATAACATTCTGGCTTTCATGGCAGAACGTGTAGACAGCTATTCTTTTTACAATACGGAGGTATATATGAAGAATTTGTCCACATTCGTTATTGCAGTTTTTACTTTTATAATAATAGGTATGCTGTCATGGCGAAAAGGTCGTATATATTGTAATACAATTTGTCCTGTTGGTACAATTCTCGGTTTCTTTTCTCGCTTCTCCCTGTTCCGCCCGGTAATAGACAATTCCAAGTGTAAAAATTGTAGTTTGTGTTCGCATCGGTGTAAGTCTTCTTGCATCAATTACAAAAATCATAGTATTGATTACAATCGTTGTGTGGCATGTATGGATTGCATTGATACTTGCAAACATGGAGCTTTGCATCTGAAATTAAGATGGAGTAAAAATATTGAAAAGAGAACAGATGAATCTATTGCTCAATCACAAATAGATAACGCCAGACGTAAATTCCTGTCAGCAACTGCTTTGCTTGCTATTACTTCTGCCGTCAAAGCACAACAGAAAAAAGTGGATGGTGGTCTTGCTGTTATAGAGGATAAACAAAAGCCACAGCGTACTACCTCTATTTTGCCAGCAGGTTCGCATTCAGCACAGTATTTTGCAAACCATTGTACAGCTTGCCAACTATGTGTCTCGGTATGTCCTAACGATGTACTGATTCCTTCTACTGATATAAAAACGTTGATGCAACCGGAAATGTCATACGAAAGAGGATATTGTCGTCCTGAATGTAACCGTTGTTCTGAAGTATGTCCTGCAGAAGCTATCCGTCCTATAACTATAGCGGAGAAATCATCCACACGAATAGGTCATGCTATATGGATAAAGAAGAATTGTATACCATTGACTGATGGTGTTTCGTGTGGTAACTGTGCCCGACATTGTCCGGCGGGAGCAATACTGATGGTTCCGTCAGATAGCAAAGATCCAGACTCTTTAAAGATACCGGTAATTAATGTAGAGCGATGTATTGGATGTGGGGCATGCGAGCATTTGTGTCCGGCTCGTCCTTTTAGTGCTATTTATGTGGAAGGACATGAGATACATAGTGAGTATTAATAATATAATGTACAAAACATATAAGGAACAATGGGAAATAATATATCACGAAGAAATTTTCTTAAGACAATAGGGCTTGCCGGTATAGCAACAACAATGGTAAATTCTTGTGGAGAAGCGAGTGGACAGGAAGGTAATAAACTCGAAAAAGGCAAGATGACATATCGCATTAATCCTAAAACAGGCGAGAAAGTATCTTTACTTGGATTTGGCATGATGCGTTTGCCGTCAAAAAGCGGACGAAGTGCTCGTGAGGGTATAGACGAAGAAATAGACCAGGAAATGGTAAACCTTCTTGTTGATAATGCCATTGAGTATGGAGTGAACTACTTTGATACTTCGCCGGCCTATTGTAAAGGATTTTCAGAGCGTGCTACGGGTATTGCCCTGAGTCGTCATCCTCGTGATAAATGGTTTGTGGCAACAAAACTATCAAACTTCGCACCTGAAACATGGACAAGGGAAGCATCTGTTGCCATGTATTACAATTCTATGAAAGAATTGCGAGTTAATTATATTGATTACATGCTCTTGCATGGTGTTGGTATGGGTAATGGCATGGAAGAGTTTGAGGCGCGTTATATCCGAAACGGCATACTTTATTTCCTTATTGAAGAACGCAAAGCGGGACGTATTCGTAATCTTGGATTTTCTTATCATGGAGATATTCAGGTGTTCGACTATCTGCTTTCCCGTCATGATGAATATCGGTGGGATTTTGTACAGATACAACTCAATTATCTTGATTGGAAATATGCTAATAAGATAAAAGATTACAACACAAATGCCGAATATCTTTATGGCGAACTTGCTAAGCGAAATATTCCGGTCATTATTATGGAACCTTTGTTGGGAGGACGATTGTCTAATGTACCAGACAATATTGTAGCGAGACTCAAACAACGTGAACCTGAACAAAGTGTTGCATCATGGGCTTTTCGTTTTGCCGGAAGTATGCCAAAAGTACTTACCGTACTTAGTGGCATGACTTTGAAGGAGCATCTTCAAGATAATCTTCGCTCGCTTGCTCCACTTCATCCTTTGAGCAAAGATGATTTTGATTTCCTCCATAAGACGGCTGAGATAATGATGGAGATGGATACAATACCTTGCAATAACTGCAAATATTGCATGCCTTGCCCGTATGGTATAGACATTCCGTCCATAATGGTACACTATAATAAATGTGTGGGTGAAGTAAATGTTATACATAATATTGATAATGACCGATACCGTCAAGCCCGTCGTACCTTTCTTATAGGTTACGATCGTAGTGTTCCACGTCTTAGACAGGAAAGCCATTGCATCGGTTGTAATCAATGTAGCCCACATTGTCCGCAGCGGATAGACATACCTAAAGAATTACATCGTATAGATGCGTTTGTTGAGAGATTAAAACAAGGAATAAAATGATAAAGGAACTAAAACAATTATTACTACAAGGCAATCATTCCTTGATAGTTGCTAATGGTGGTATTCATACCTATGATGGTCGAGGTATATCAGACTTATACAGACTCCTAAATGAGGCACCAGAACTGTTGAATGGAGCAAGTGTGGCAGATAAGGTTGTAGGTAAAGCTGTCGCCGCTTTGATGATACAGGCAGGGATAAAGGAATTATATGCAGAAATCATTAGTATAAGCGCTTTTGAGATTCTTGATGCATATGGAATAACTGTTTTCTATCATGTGATAGTAAAGCACATCTCCAATCGTCAGAATACAGGATTGTGCCCTATGGAGTCATGTTGTGAAAATTGTCGCACGCCGGAAGAGTGTTTGGCGGAAATAGAAAAAATATTAATAAAAACAAGTCAAAACGATAAAAGATGAATGAAAAAATGACAACAGTAAAGTTTTACACATTTAATTATGTTGAGAAGCGTACATATTGGGCAACATTGTTATTTGTATTGGGCAATATAGCTTTGCCTCAGCTATTTCACCTTATTCCCAATGGAGGAAAAATATGGTTACCTATATATTTCTTTACCCTTATAGGGGCATATAAATATGGCTGGAAGGTCGGTTTGTTAACAGCAATTATGTCTCCTGTTGCCAATTCAATATTGTTTGGTATGCCATTACCGGAAGTTCTTCCTGTCATCCTGCTAAAATCTATTCTTTTGGCAATAATAGCAGGCTATATGTCTTATAAATATAACAAAGTGACTTTAGGCTTATTGCTTTGTGTCGTGCTATTATATCAATGTTTAGGCACATTAGGCGAATGGATTATTACAGGTAATATTTATCTTGCTATGCAGGATTTTAGAATAGGCATTTTAGGCATGATTTTGCAGCTGTTTGGAGGATATGCTTTTATTAGATATATAATATATAAATGATAGACAAATGATAACATTATTATTCATCGGCGGTATAGGCATGCAGGAAGTATTGCTTATCGCATTGGTTGTACTACTTTTTTTTGGTGGCAAAAAAATACCGGAGCTTATGAAAGGGTTAGGTAAGGGTGTTAAGTCTTTCAAAGAAGGAATGAAAGAGACTATAAATGACAACGAAAAAGAAACGGATGATACAATCCACTGACAAAATGACATTTTGGGAACATCTTGATGAATTACGATTGGTTTTAGTAAAGACAGTTATAGTGACAGTAAGTACAGGTGTTGTAATGTTCTGTTTCAAAGACATATTGTTTGATATTGTGCTTGCTCCAAGCTCATCTGATTTCATAACTTATCGTTTGTTAGATATGGTCTGTAACATATTGGGCACTCAAATACCTTCTTCATTTCACGTGTCGTTGGTTAATACAGAATTGGCGGAGCAGTTTCTTATACATGTAAAAACTGCTATGTTTATGGGTATGTTGTGTGCCTCGCCATATATTCTTTGTCAATTTTTTCTCTTTGTTGCTCCGGCATTGTATGTTGGTGAACGTCGTTATGGATTGGTTATTGTGAGTAGTGGTTATGCAATGTTCTTGATAGGTGTGCTTGTGAACTATCTTATAATCTTTCCACTTACATTTCGCTTTTTCGGAACATATCAAGTAAGTGCGGATGTTGCTAATATGGTGACTTTACAATCCTATATGAATACACTCATTATGATGAGTCTAAGTTTAGGACTTGTTTTCGAAATGCCGATAATTATTTGGTTACTGTCACGAATAGGTATTATATCATCGTTATTTCTCAAAAAGCATCGTCGTCATGCCGTAGTGTTAATACTCGTTTTAGCTGCCATTATTACTCCAACATCCGATGTGTTCACGCTTATTCTCGTGTCACTACCAATGTGTATACTTTATGAAATAAGTATAATAATTAGTAAATAAATTATTAACAATGGAATATGTAAAACTGAATAATGGGATATTGATGCCCCAAATGGGTTATGGTGTTTTTCAGATAGCACCTGATGTGTGTGAATGTCATGTGGCTGAGGCTTTGGATGTAGGCTATAGAATGATTGACACGGCACAAGCATACTACAATGAGGATGGTGTGGGAAGAGCTGTGGCGGACAGCGGTATAGACCGTGATGAGATATTCCTTGTCAGCAAGGTGTGGATATCAAACTATGGTTATGACAAGGCAAAAGCATCCATCGAGGAGAGTTTGCGCCGGCTGCGTACAGATTACATTGACCTCATGCTTCTCCACCAACCTTTTAGCGACCGTTATGGTGCTTATCGTGCCTTGCTGGATGCCTATCAAGAGAGGAAAGTGAGAGCTATCGGAGTTTCCAATTTCTATCCCGACCACTTCATTGACCTTGCCGAAAATATGGACATCATTCCTGCCGTCAATCAGGTGGAAACGCATGTGTTCTGCCAACAGCGCGAGGCACAGGCTATTATGCGAGAATATGGTACTCAGATAATGTCGTGGGGACCATTTGCCGAAGGACGCAACAATCTTTTCTCAAATCCTGTACTGACTGAAATCGCAGCCTGTCATGGCAAGACTGTTGCACAAGTGGCTCTCCGTTGGTTGCAGCAACTTGGCGTTGTCATTATCCCAAAGACGATCCATTTGGAGCGGATGAAAGAGAACCTCGATATCTTCGACTTTAAATTGTCAGATGAAGATATGGCCTTAATCGCTACCCTCGACACCTGCAAAAGCCTGTTCTTCGACCACCATTCGGCAGAGGCTACACGTATGTTCATGGGATGGAAATAACAACAAATATTACTTACGATGAAAACAATGAAGAAACTATTTCTATTGATGTTTGGACTGCTGGCAATGATTATTAGTCAGGTATGTGCGAGCGACAACTCAGAAATTGAGAAAACAAGCGAGGAAACTAATGGTGACGGCACTTATTTCGGTGGCAAGAAAGTGCTCATAGCCTATTTCTCATGGGGCGGCAGTGCCGGGGCGCGCATGGCTGCAACATTGGGAAACAGCAGTAATATGAGGCAGTTGACCGGACGCACCGACATTCCACAGGCAGCAGCCGTGGTGATGCAATACACGGACTATTCTGATGCCAACCGCTATGATGCCCCTACCTACGTCTGCGTGGGCACAAGCGATGGCATAGCCTCATGGCGCACCATGCAGAGCCGCCTCGAACACCTCGAAGCCCTTGGTATTCCCACGGAGTTCCATGCCTACAACGGCTTGCCACACGGTTTCGGACTTGGTACGGGCACTGTGGCAGAAGGATGGATTGACGATGCCGTAAGGTTTTGGGAACGGCAGTCGGGAGTGACGGCTGTATCTCAGGTAAAGACCGAAACAAAGAGCAAACAATCAGTCTATTCTATTGACGGCACAAGGAGAGGGAAGCCTCAGAAGGGGTTGAACATCATCAACAACAAGAAGCTAATAAAACAATAAAACGATAAAAACTATGAAGAAACTTTTTATTATGATGCTGGGCATGTTGGCCATCATCAACTGCACGGCAGGTACGAAAAACAATAATTCAAACGAAAATAAAAACGAAAACAGAATGGAAAAGATTCTATTTATCAACGGGAGTCCGAACCGCAACGGCAATACCGCCGCATTAGCAAAGGTGCTACTTGATGGTAGACAGTATGAAACGCTTAACCTCAATGACTATCGTCTTAACTTTTATGGGCAGACGCTTGAAGGAGATCAATTGGACGAAGTTATTTCAAAAATGAAGGATGCAGATGTTATTGTGATAGGTTCTCCTGTCTATTGGCATAATATCTGTGCTTCAATTCGTACGTTGATGGAACGTTTTTACGGTTATGTACCTAATGGAGAGTTTAAGGGCAAACGCCTGTTCTTCATTTATCAGGGAGCTGCTCCCACCAAGATGATGATTGAAGATGGTGAGTACAGTATGAGTCGCTTTGCCGATATGTATGGCTTTATATATGACGGTATGGCGACAAACGTGAATGAGGCGAAAACCTTGAGGCGAAAATTGAAATGAAAATTCATTTAAGAAAGTTTGAAATAAACAGATAATGAGTAATAAATATATTATAATACTACTTCTTTCAATGATAACTCATGTAAAGATTGTAGCAAAAACAACAAGTATGTATAATAAAATAGAGATGACACAGGTGTGGGATAAGACTTTTCCACAGAGTGATAAAGTTTATTATGAGAAGGTAACATTCCGTAACCGTTTCGGATTAGTGCTTGTTGCAGACCTTTATATGCCGAAAGATGTTAAAGGCAAAATTGCAGCCATAGCTGTGAGCGGACCGTTTGGTGCTGTAAAAGAACAAGCAAGTGGGTTGTATGCCCAACGATTGGCCGAAGAAGGATTTCTTACTATTGCTTTTGATCCTTCATTTACAGGTGAGAGTGGTGGTGAACCACGTTATTCATCCTCAATGGATATAAATACAGAAGACTTTTGTGCTGCTGTGGATTACCTTTCATGTCGTTATGATGTGGATTCGAAGCGTATAGGTATACTTGGTATTTGTGGATGGGGAGGTATAGCCCTTAATGCTGCTGCTCTTGATCCCCGCATAAAAGCAACAGTCTCTGTTACTTTATATAATCTCACACGTGTGACACAACAGGGCTATTTCGACTCTATGGATGAGAATGAACGTTATGAATTGAAACGACAGCTTGCTATAGAGCGGACCGACGAATTCCGTAAAGGCGAAATTCTTCCGCAAGGTGGATTACCCGACAATCTTGCTGCCGACGCACCGGATTTCCTGAAACAATATGTGGCTTATTACAAGTCAGAAAAACGTGGCTATCATCCCCGTTCGCTCAATTCCAACATGGGATGGAATATAACGTCACAATTGATGCGACTTAATCAAAATCTATGGATATTTGCATCTGAAGTCCGTACACCCGTACTTATAGTGCATGGAGAAAAAGCTCATAGTCGTTATTTCGGTGAAGAGGCTTACAAAAAGCTTACAAGTGGCAAGTATGCGAATAACAAACAATTGCTAATTGTTCCGAATGCAACACATTGCGACCTTTACGACGGTGGAGAAAAAGACTATATTCCATGGGATGATATAATCACTTTTTTAAAGAATAATATGCAATAATATTTATGAAATACATTCTTTTAATTATAAGTATGTT
>JBJFGK010000059.1:0-16881 GCA_051892655.1 Prevotella sp.
TGATCATCAGCGGTATGTCGGCAAGCGGAAAAGGCGAAGTAGGGCTTGCGCAGAAGATTATCGAGCCGCTGCTGAAAGAGAACCTGTGTTCTAAACTCATATATATAATCCTTAACAAGCATGTTAAAGTGAGCAAAACAATATGATTATACATCAAAACAACCGCTCTGACAAACAAAAGGTATAACCGGCCTTGTCCGCAGGGAGGTTTACTTGACCTCATCTTGGTCTTCCCCATACGGACATATTTGCTTTTATTTGCGGTCTGCTATCTTTAAGGGGCTTTTTCACATTATTATATATGTAACACACGATTTATAAAAGAAAAGAACCCATTATTTTTGCTACTGCCACCAAATTTTAGTATCTTTGTCAAAGCATGTAAAACGGGTACATCTTTAAAGATATCACGTCATAGTATTATGAAAAAGACATTTTTATTATTATTGTTGCTCACCGCAGGCAGCATAATGCCACATTTGACTTATGCACAGCCACGTTATCAGATTGGCGTTTGCGACTGGATGATACTCAAACGTCAGAAGTTAGGCGAGTTTAAACTTGCAAAAGAACTTGGATGCGACGGCATTGAAATGGATATGGGAGGCTTGGGCAGACGCATGTCATTTGACAACAAAATGCGTGACCCGCAGATGGTCAAGACTTTCCTTCACCATGCTGACAGCTTTAACATCAAGATAGGAGCCGTTGCCATGTCCGGCTTCTACGGCCAGAGTTTTGCCACCAAAGAAAGCCGCAGATGGCTTGTTCAGGACTGCCTAAACACAATGGAGAAATTAGGAGTAACTACTGCCTTTCTCCCACTTGGAGGCTGTGGCAATGAGTGGACGGAAAACAAGGAACAAAGACAACAGATAATATGGCTCCTGCGAGAAACGGGTGAAATGGCAAAGCAGAAAGGCATGGTTATAGGCATCGACACACCGTTGGATGCACAGGGAAACATTGACCTGCTGGAAGAGATAGGCTCTGACGGAATAAAGATTTTCTACAAGTTCCAGACAGCGATAGAGAACAAACGCGACATCGCAAAAGAGATAAAGACTCTCGGCAAGGAACGTATATGTGCCATACATGCAACAAACACAGACGGAGCGTTGATACGCCATGACAAGAAAATCAACATGAAAGCCATTAAAAAAGCACTTGACAAGACAGGCTGGAGCGGATGGCTCTTCGTGGAAAGAAGCCGAGACACAAGCGATGTAAGGAATGTCAAGAAAAACTACGGAGAAAATGTTAAATACTTAAAAGAGATACTGCAATGAAGAAAATTTCACTTATTTTTGTCACATTGTTTACTCTGGGCACAGTCAACGCCCAGACCGTTCTCCTTGATGATGCAGGAAGAGACCCCGAATATGTGAAAAGCATACTAAAAAGAGCCGACAAAGTCACTCAGTCACTTAATATTGACGGCTCAGACAAAGGGACACAGGTCAGAAACATTGTCGCTAACAGATATTTCGAGCTAAACGACATCTATACAGAAAGGGACAGCCTTAAAAAAGCGGCCTCGACACTTGCAGGAGTAGCAAAGAGCAAGGCTCAGGAAGAAGCCGAAAACCGGAAAGACAGGAAACTCTATCGCTCACATTTCGGCTTCATCGCCAACCTCTCGCTATTTCTCAATGACACTGAAATAGAGACTGTCAAGGATGTCATGACCTACAACGTGGTAAATGTAACATACAAAGCCCAGCTTGACATGATACCCACGCTGAAAGAAGAAGAGAAGATACAGATTCTCGCATGGCTGAAAGAAGCCCGTGAATATGCAATAGACGCGGAAAGCAGCAAGAAAAAGCATGAGACTTTCGGCAAATACAAAGGTCGCATCAACAACTATCTGAGCAAACGAGGCTATGACCTCACCAAAGAACGCGAAGAATGGAAGAAGCGTGTAGAAGCCAGAGGAGAAAGACTTTAATATCTGAAAGACAACAACATAATCGTAAATCTATATGCACAGGAAAAACATCACGTCACCGACCAAAGCAAATCACGGCAGAACCTTTGCCACCATTGTCACAATGGCCGCAACGGCACTACTGCCCCTAACTGTCTCTGCACAGCAGAACGGCATAACAGACACAAGAAACAGCAAGTTTGCTGTTATGAACTCCACTCCGTTAAACTCAGTAAAATGGACAGGAGGATTCTGGGGTGAACGTTTCAATATCTTCAGTACCACATCGGTACAAAGCATGTGGGAAACATGGAAGTCGGACAAAGGTCACTCCTACAACAACTTCCTAATTGCAGCAGGAGAGAAAAAAGGCAAAAGACACGGGCCTCCTTTCCATGACGGCGATTTCTACAAATGGCTTGAAGCCGTAGCTGCCGTATATGCAGTAAACAAGGACCCTGAACTCGGCAAGATAATGGATGAGGTCATAAGACTTATAGCAAAGTCACAAAGACCTGACGGTTATCTCCACACACCGGTAATAATAGCAGAGCTGAACAAAAAAGCCCTTCAAGACGAGGCCAAAGAGAACGAGACGATAGGCACAAAGGTCGGCTCGGGCAAAGACGGCGCCTTCGGCAACCGTTTGAACTTCGAAACCTACAACTTGGGACACCTTATCACAGCCGGAATAATACACAAAAGAGCTACAGGAAAGACAACTCTCTATGACTGCGCCGTAAAGGCTGCCGACTTCCTTTGCAGCTTTTATGAGAACAATGCCGATGAGTTGGCCCGCAACGCCGTATGTCCTTCACACTATATGGCAATGGCGGAGATTTACCGTGAAACAGGCAATCCCCGCTATCTCAAGACAGCACAAGGCATGATTGACATAAGAGGAAGGGTTGAAAACGGCACTGACGACAATCAGGACAGAATACCTTTCAGAGAACAATATCAGGCTTTGGGTCATTCGGTAAGAGCTAACTATCTCTATGCAGGTGTTGCCGACCTCTATGTAGAGCAAGGGGAAGAGCAGCTGATGAAAAACCTGTCATCAATATGGGATGACATAGTATTCAGAAAGATGTATATCAACGGTGCCTGCGGCGCCCTTTATGACGGAACATCACCGGACGGCACCGACTACAAGCCGGACAACGTTCAGAAAGTGCACCAAAGCTACGGCAGACCCTACCAGCTGCCACAGTCAACGGCACATAACGAGACATGCGCCAATATTGGCAACATGCTGCTTAACTGGAGACTATTGCTTGCCACAGGCGAAGCCAAATATGCCGACCTCGTGGAAAACTGCTTCTATAACAGCATATTATGCGGCATAAGCCTTGACGGAAAAAAATACTTCTATACAAATCCGTTAAGGATGTCGGATGAACTGCCATACAAACTGCGCTGGCCCAAAGAACGCACCGAATATATCAGCTGTTTCTGTTGTCCTCCCAACACATTGAGAACACTGTGCGAGACACAGAACTACGCCTACAGCATAGGCAACAACGGCGCCATTTATATAAACATGTACGGAGCCAACACCCTGCAGACACAGATAGCAGGAATCGGTGACATTGAGATAGAACAGCAGACAGACTATCCTTGGGACGGCAAAGTTACCATTACAATCAACAAGCTGAAAGGCAAAAAGACCTTTGAAATAAAGCTCCGCATACCCGAATGGGCAAACAAGTCACACATAACGGTAAACGGCAAAAAGGGACAGGCTATGTCCATTGACGCCAACGACGGAGGCAAGTATCTCACTCTCAGCAGAGAGTGGCAAAAAGGAGATGTCATAACACTGGATATGCCAATGGAAACGAAACTCATAGAGGCTAATCCGCTTGTGGAAGAATGTAGAGGACAAGTAGCGGTACAGAGAGGCCCTATTATCTACTGCCTTGAAAGCAATGACTGCAACGGAGCAGACATTGACAATATCACAATACCTGTTGACGCCAAATTCACTCCTGTAAAGACAACCATCGACGGTTCTGCAATAACAGCCCTTGAAACAGAAGCTGTAAACAGGACAGAAGGCAACTGGACAAAGACACTCTATCGTGAAGTAAGCAAAGACAAGACAACAAAGAAAGTACGCCTTATCCCATATTACGCATGGGGTAACAGAGGCAAAAGCGAAATGACAGTATGGATACCTGCAGAATATTGATATCTACATTATTGGCTTCATTCTTAGCCGTCAACACTTATGCATCCGACATCAATGTAAAGCCGGGTGCATATACCATTGAAAAAGCCTTGCAACAAGCCAGAGAAGAAAAAAGGCTCAATGGTACCGGGAATATATGTATAAGACTCTCGGAAGGTACATACAGACTTAACCAGCCCATTATAGTAAGACCCGAAGACAACGGCATAAAAATCATATCTGACGGGAAGGCCGTCATAAGCGGCGGCGTGAGAATTACAGGCTGGAAAAAACAAGGCAGATGCTATGTTGCAGATGTTCCTGAGTTTAACGGCCGCCCGCTTGAGTTCAGACAACTATATGTTAACGGTGTCAAGGCTGTAAGGGCGAGAGATGTGGAAGACTTCAATGACATGTTCAGAATAACGAACATAGACAAGAGCAAAGAAGTCCTATACGTTCCTTCCAAAGCCGTAAGAAAGATATTAAACGCACCTTACGCAGAAATGGTAATACACGAAATGTGGTGCATTGCCAATCTGCGCATAAAAGGCATAAAACTGATGGGTGACAGTGCAGAAGTGTCTTTCCACCAACCCGAAAGCCACATACACTTCATGCACCCATGGCCGTCGCCTATGATAACGCAAGACGGGCATAACTCCGCATTTTATCTGACAAACGCAAAAGAACTCCTCGACAAAGAGGGAGAATGGTTCCTTGACACTAAGGCATCTAAAGTGTACTACATACCACGCAAAGGCGAAAACATGAATAATGCTGATGTCGAAGTGCCCGCTGTGGAGACTTTGCTCAAGGTGGAAGGCACTCCTGACAACATGGTAAAGGATGTGACATTTGAAGGCATAGAATTCGCTTATTCCACTTGGATGAGACCTTCGATAAGCGGTCATGCCCCGTTACAGGCAGGAATGTATATGATCGAGGCATACAAACTGAGGCCGAAGATGATAAGGCCAAATGGCGATCATAAGCTTGACAATCAAGGTTGGGTAGGCCGCCCTGCCGCAGCGGTAAGCATCAACTGCGCCGAAAATGTGGTTTTCAATGGCTGTACCTTCAACCATCTGGCTTCAACCGGTATTGATTACCATAATTACATTAAAGGCGGCACGATAGAACGGTGCACACTGAAAGACATCGGAGGCAACGGCATATTGGCAGGAAGCTTCGGTCCTGAAGCACATGAGGCACATCTGCCATACAATCCTTCTGACACAAGAATTATCTGTACAGGATTGTCAATATGCAACAATACCATAACAGACGTCACAAACGAAGACTGGGGATGTGTCGGCATTGGAGCAGGATTTGTAAAAGACATCAAGATCTGTCACAATGAAATAAGCGAAGTGTCATATACAGGCATCAGCATGGGCTGGGGATGGAACCAACAGGTATGCTCAATGTCAAACAACCTTGTTGAAGGCAACCTTATCCACCACTATGCGAAGCACATGTATGACACCGCCGGCATATATACTCTTGGCTCACAGCCACATTCGTTCATACAAAACAATGTCGTAAGAGATATTTACTCACCGAGCTACGCTCATGACCCACATCACTGGTTCTATCTGTATACAGACGAAGGTTCGTCTTGCATAACCGTCAGAAACAACTGGACGCCAACCGAGAAATATCTCAAAAACGCTAACGGGCCATGTAACATATGGGAGAACAACGGTCCTGCTGTCGCTGACAGCATTAAAGCCAAAGCCGGAATAATAAGATAATACAATAATAAAGAATAATGAAAAGCAAAAATAGTTTGAAAAGCACATTGGCAGTATCTCTGACCAACTATCTTGATGCAGGTGCAATAGTTGCGGGTGCAAGCGGATTAACATTATGGAAAGATTATCTCGGACTTACCGAAGGTGATTTAGGTTGGCTTAACGCCATTAGCGCCAACTGTTTGGGAGCTGCAATAGGTGCCATTATAGGCGGATTTCTTGCAGACAAGTATGGTCGCAAGGCAATATACACATACAACATGCTGGTTTACATGTTGGGAGTATTGGTTATCATGCTCGCCACCGGCTTCCCCACCCTTCTGGCAGGATTCTTGATAACAGGAATCTCTGTAGGTGTAGGTGTGCCGGCATCATGGACTTACATATCAGAAAGTTCAGAAACAACCAACAGAGGCCGCAACATCTGCATATCACAAATGGCATGGGGCATCGGACCTCTTATCATTCTGATTATAGGCACCATTCTTGCTCCGGCTACAGGAGGAAGTGACACAGGCGGTATATGCTTCACATTTGTTGAATTTATCGCCAACTTAATAACAGGTGGAGAGGCTCAAGGTGCGGCTCTTAATGTTTTCAGCTCAAGAATAGTCTTTGCTTCGCTATTCATCGTCGCTTTCATAGCATGGCAGTTACAGCGCAGACTTGATGAAAGCGCAGAGTGGATTACAGCAAAGGAGCTTGAAAAGCAAAGCGGCATAAAGAGCAAGAGTGTCTTCTCTTCTTTCGGTGACCTGTTCTCTAACAAGACCTGCATCAAATCTATGGCTTTTCTTGCAGGCATGTACCTTACATGGAATCTCGTATGTTCCGTAATGGGATTCTTCCAACCACATATTTACGAGACGGCAGGCGGCCTTAGCAATGAAATGGCAAATATGTTTGCAGCGGGCCAATGGATAGTTATCATTGCCATAACATTTATATGTTCACTGATAGTTGACAAGGTAAACCAGCGCATGCTTTTCGCCTTTGGTGTCAGCATGGGCGTCATAGCATGGCTTATCATAGTCACTATCGGCATCAACAGCATGACAGGTCTTATTGTCTTCACACTTTTGTGGGCGATACAAGCAGGCATTTCCGTTCAGACATTCTATGCTTTATGGGCGTCAGAACTGTTTCCTGCCAAATTCAGAGCTGCAGCGCAAGGTGTAATGTTCTTCATCGTAAGAGGACTTTCAGCTGTTTGGGGACTCTCATTCGTATATATTTACGGAGAGAACGGCGAAGGCTTTACTATCGCAGGATATATCATGATGACATTCTTCATAATTTCGCTTGTCATCGGAGTTGTCGGAGCACCCAAGACACAGGGCAAGACATTGGAAGAAATAACAAGAGAAAGATATGGTGATGAAATCTAAGGCTACATGGATATGGTATCCGGGTGATTTTGAAATATGGCTCGGCAACCGATTTAATAACCGTAGAACAGAACGTGGCGCAATGTTTCCTCCTTTCTGGAAACAGGACAGCCACTGGGTAACCGTAGAATTTTCTAAAAAGATATGTCTTGAGAAGACTGAAACAATAGAGATAAAGACAGAGGGAGACTTTAATTTCATGCTTGACGGCAAGCTGCAATTCGGCATGCCTGAGTCTTTTGTCATTCCTGAAGGAGAACACATGCTCAACATTAAAGTCTATAACCAGACAACACCGCCTGCTCTTTACATACAAGGAGATACTATATTTACAGACTCTTCATGGCTTGCCACTTATGAAGACAAGATATGGATTGATGAAAACGGTGTTGCTCATGGTTCCGGAATATATGTGCCTGCCGCATCTTGGAACTTCGACAATGCAGACGCTCTTCCCTCGAAATTCCGTCTGGAACGCAAAGAACTATGTCCTACGACAAAAGAGGATATCTCTTGTAAAGAAGCAGACAAGGAAAGCAATGCCGGTGGTATATCCCCGACAACGAATACATTATATGATTTCGGGAAAGAGACTTTTGGTTATCTAAAGTTCAAGAATGTCAAAGGATGTGGTATCATCCATATATATTATGGTGAGAGCAAGGAGGAAGCTCTTGATGTGCGACATTGTGAAACATTAGATCTACTGAATATCTCCGGAGAGACGATCAGCGGCAGTAAAGCCAATTTCGTTGATACTAACGGTACAATCTTACTGGCCAATTCCAAAGCATTCCGCTACATTTTTATTGTCACAGAAGGCAGCGTGGAGTTTGGGGATGTTGCTATGGACTATGAATACTCTAAACAGGATAGAGAAGAGTATGGCAGTTTCAGATGTAATGATGACAGGATAAATCACATCTGGGACATTGCCGCATATACAATGGACCTTACTACAAGAGAGTTTTTTGTCGATGGAATAAAGAGAGACAGATGGACATGGTCTGGAGATGCCATCCAGTCATATCTCATGAACTATTATTTGCGTTTTGACACGGAATGTGTAAAACGAACTATACGACAATTAAGAGGCAAAGACCCTGTAACTGCGCACATAAATACAATCATGGACTATACATTCTATTGGTTCAAATCAATACATGATTATTATATGTACACGGCTGACATTGATTTTCTTAGAGAAATCTATCCTCGAATGAGAACAATGATGGATTATGTGCAGCAACGAACCAACGAAGATTGTCTGGCTGAAGGCAAGGATGATGACTGGATTTTTGTTGATTGGGTTGACTTCCCCATGCACAAAAGAGGTATTCTCTGCTTTGAACAAATACTTCTGCTTAAGTCTCTTGAAACCATGAAGACATGTGCAGACATATTGAGAGACAACCCTATGAAAAATGCACCTCAAGGCAGTATCACAACAGAAGAGTATTCTACGGATAAAGAAAAATATTCTATGTTGGAAAACCTTCTTAAGTCCAAACTTAAGCCTTTGTTCTGGAATAGCGACAAACAAGCATTCATGCATGCCATTGAAGATGGCAAAATCAACGAACAGATAACAAAATTCCCAAATATGTTTGCTATCATTTATGATATAGTAAACGAGAATGACAAACAAACCATTTTGAAATCTGTCATGCTTAATCCGGACATAGAGGAAATAACCACTCCATATATGCGTTTCTACGAGTTGGAAGCTCTATGCCAAATGGGACTGCAACAACAAGTGTTAGATGAAATACTCAGTTACTGGGGAGGAATGGTTGACAACGGAGCAACAAGCTTCTGGGAGAAATACAATCCACAAGACAAAGGAGCAGAGCATCTCACAATGTATGGACGTCCTTACGGTAAAAGCCTGTGTCATGCTTGGGGAGCAAGTCCTATATATCTTCTGGGAAAATATTTTCTTGGTATAGCACCGACAAAACCCGGTTATGAAGAATATGTCGTAAAGCCTGAAACAGGTGGTTTGGAATGGATGGAAGGCTCTGTTCCAACTCCTTTCGGAACAATTCATTTACACGTTGATACCCATAGCGTCAAAATCAAAAGTGACGGAGGCAAAGGCACTCTTATATACAAAGGCAACAGATATATAATCCCGACAGGAAAAGAATTGTCAATAGATTTACAGAACTGATTGATGAACTACAAAGAATCTGTCGAAAACATGAAAAACACATAACTCGATACCAGAAACAAACCTAAAGTTCAGCCTTATGAAAATAACACATATAATCATTACATCGTTGGTTGCTGTCAGTCTTCATACAAACGGCAATACATTAAACAGTGATGTGAAATCTAAAATAAAAACGGAAATTGCCAAAAATGCCATTTCACCACAGACAAGCTATGCTTCTGAAATATTAGAGAAAAACATTCCAACCATTAAAGGATGGAAAGTTAATCTGACAATATCCGGAAACAAGGCTTTGCCACAAGAAGGTTTTTCTATCAACAAAAAGGGAAAGACAATAAACATTGTAGGCAACGATGCTTCAGGTGTGATTTATGGTGCCAACAAACTTATAGAGCATTACAGACAATATGGCAATCTGAACATCACAGATATAACAGAAGCACCCGAAATGAAGATACGAGGCGGATGTATAGGCCTGCAAAAAACATATTATCTGCCCGGACACAAAGTCTATGAATATCCTTATACACCTGAAAATTTCCCATGGTTCTATGACAAGGGACTTTGGATAAAATATCTGGACATGCTGGCATCAGACAACATGAATGCCGTATTTCTTTGGAACGGACATCCTTTCGCTTCTCTTGTAAAGCTTGAAGACTATCCCTTCGCCACAGAGGTAGATGATGCTACCATGAATTTGAATCAGGAAATGTTTACTTTTCTTACGACAGAGGCTGCAAAAAGGGGAATAAAAGTCATACAGATGTTCTACAACATTCTTGTTTCAAAACCATTTGCAGACCATTATGGGATAAAGACTCAAGACCGCAACCGTCCTATCACACCTCTAATAAGTGACTACACACGTAAAAGCATTTCCGCATTCATACAAAAATACCCCAATGTAGGTTTTCTTGTTTGTTTGGGAGAGGCAATGGCAACCATAGAAGATGATGTAACATGGATGAACGAGACCATTATTCCCGGTATCAAAGACGGGCTTAAGGCATCAGGACGAACAGATGAGCCACCTATTATATTGCGTTCTCATGATACAGACGGGCCAAGAGTGTTGCACGAGGCCTTGCCCTTATACAAGAATATTTACACGATGAGTAAATATACAGGCGAGTCTCTTACCACATATCAGCCCGGAGGTCCTTGGGGAGAGACACACAGACAATTGGCTGCCGCTGCCCCCATACATATAGAGAATGTACATATCTTGGCAAATCTTGAGCCTTGGCGATGGGCATCACCGACATTCATAAAAAAGACAATAGATGCAATGCACAATATACACCATGCCAAAGGTCTGCATCTATATCCTCAGGCAAACTATTGGGATTGGCCCTATACAGCAGACAAATTACCCGACGGAAACAGACTGCTCCAAATAGACCGTGACTGGATGTGGTATTCAGCATGGGGACGTTATGCATGGAACAGTAAGCGCGACAATGACAACGTTTACTGGGGAAAAGTGCTTGCTGATTTTTATGGTACTGATACCGTTACAGCACAAAATATAATTACAGCCCTTGACGAAAGTGGAGAAATTGCGCCTAAACTGTTAAGACGTTTTGGCATTACAGAAGGCAACAGGCAATGCCTCCTGCTTGGCATGAAAATCAGCCAATTGGTCAATCCTTATAAATATACAATATATCCGGGATTCTATGAAAGTTGCGGACCTGCAGGAGAAAAGTTAATTGAATATGTCGAGAAGGAATGGAAAGGAGAAAAGCATGCAGGAGAACTGCCTCTTGACATTGTCAACCAATGTGTGGAACACGGAGATAAAGCCGTAAAAGCTCTTGAAGGATTAACATCAAAGATAACAAAAAACAAGGATGAATTTGAGCGTGTAGTTAATGACATGCTGTGTTACCGAGATTTCGCCTATGCTTTCAAATACAAGGTGTTGGCAGCCCAACAAGTGCTTAATTACAAATGGAGTAAAGATACCGTGTATCTGTCAAAGGCAGTACCACTTCTCGAAAAGAGTGATGAATACTACAAGCAATTGGTAAACAAGACAAAAGACACTTATCTATATGCAAACAGTATGCAGACATCACAGAGACGTATTCCTGTAGGTGGCGATAATGGGAACTTCAAGACATGGGAAGAAATGCTTCCCGTCTATGAAGAAGAATTGACAAACCTGAAAGCACATATTGCACGTATGGTTTCACCAAACAATGATACTGATACGTCAACAAAGAATCCCATTGCCAAAAATGAAGACATAAAACTTATCAGCAACTATAAGATGATAAGAATGGCAAAGGGTGTCAAACTATTTGAAGGAAGAGATGAGGCAATAGACTCGATAGCAGCAGAATTATCAGAGATGAAAGCTCTTGTCATGAATAGAGATACTACAAGAATAAATGGCGGTACAGTAGAATTTGAATGTGACAAACCCGTCATGATGCTTGTCGGTTTCTTTATTGATGACCAAAATAAATTTGCAAGCCCTCCCAAACTTGAAATTGACGCTACAGGCAACGAATATGGTCAAGCGGAAGCACTTATTAGTAATGCCATCAGCATGACAGGTATGCCTATTGTAAATATTCACGCTTATCATTTCAATGCCGGACATCACAAGATTAACTTGCCTAAAGGCATCATTATGGTTGCAGGCTTTACCAATACGCCTCTTAAAGCACGTGATGCAGGATTAAATGGAGGTAGCGATGAAGTAGATTGGCTATTTATGAAATAATATATAAAGACAAGTTGTATTTCTCAAAATCCATCCCAACTCATAAAACATCCGATATGATTAGAAATATATTGTTTGTACTTTTATGCTGTTGTTCTATCTCTATAACAGCACAAACAGGAGTAAAGAAAACAAAAAGTACAGTTAAGGCTGTAAGTCAGAAAGAGATGCGTAAGGTGTATGAAGAAGTCAGGACACCTTATAAATATGGATTGGTCGTAGCTCCACAAAGCAATGATCGAAAATATGATTGTCCGACAGTATTCCGTGAAGGTAATTCATGGTATATGACATATGTATGTTATAATGGCAATGGCGGTACAGACGGAAGGGGATATGAGACATGGATAGCAAAAAGCGAAGATCTGTTACATTGGCAGACATTAGGACGCATATTGGCATTTGGAGATCACGGATGGGATATGAACCAACGCGGAGGCTTTCCCGCACTTATCGACTACAATTGGGGAGGCAGTTACAATATCAACAAGTTTAAAGGTCGTTATTGGCTCACATATATAGGAGGGGAAGGAACCGGCTATGAAGCGGTAAACGCACCTCTAAGCATCGGACTTGCATCAACTTCGGGCGATATATCCACTGCCCATCAATGGGACACATACGACAGCCCTATACTAAGCTATAATGAAAAAAATGCGCAGTGGTGGGAACAGATGACACAATATAAAAGCACAGTATATCAAGTTGACAAAAAGAAATTCGGCTATCAATTCATGATGTACTATAATGCCGGAGGCAAGAATGATACACACCCCAAAGGAGAACGCATCGGAGTTGCATTCTCCAATGATATGAAGAAATGGAAACGATACAAAGATAATCCTATTTTCGCACATGACAGCGATGGAACAATCACCGGTGATGCACAAATAGTAAAAATGGGTGATCTGTATGTCATGTTTTATTTCTCTGCTTTCAATCCGACAAGAGAATACAATGCCTATAATACTTTTGCGACGAGCCGCGACATGATACATTGGTATGACTGGGAAGGAGAAGATCTTATTATTCCTTCAAAGCCTTATGATGAAATGTTTGCACACAAAAGTTACGTTGTTAAGTATAATGGTGTCGTTTATCATTTTTATTGTGCGGTAAACAAAGCCGGACAAAGGGGAATTGCTGTGGCAACGAGCAAGCCGATGGGACTCAGCGAAGTGTCTTTCCCCGCGCCTAACCCCGTAGGCAAGAGATATTGTCAGAATCTAAATGACAAATGGACTATACAGTTCGACAAAAACACTTTTATAAAAGACATTCCATACAACCTTGACGACTATTATGGCGCCCTTCAGAAAGAGCACGGCAACCTGCATGGCAAAGCAACGTTCAGCAAATCATTCAACGTTCCTGCTTTTGAAGACAAGGAATATTTCATTCGTTTTGAAGGAGTAGGCACTTATGCTGAGATTTTCCTAAATGGCAAAAAACTCGGTAAATATGATATAGGACGTACAACTGAGACCATTAATGTTACCAATGCCATACAAAAAGGAGCAGGAAACAACTTAGAAGTAAAAGTATCCCATCCGGAAGGTATAACAGATATGCCTTGGGTATGTGGCGGTTGCAGTTCTGAATGGGGATTTAGTGAAGGTTCACAACCTTTCGGTATATTCCGTCCTGTTGTATTAGAAGTTACAGACAAAGTCAGAGTAGAACCTTTTGGAGTGCATGTATGGAACAACAACACAGCAGACAGCATATACATCAACACAGAGATAAAGAATTACAGCTCTACACCCGCTGACATAAGCGTCATCAGCAAGATATGCGATGCCAGTGGCAAACAAATCATACGTCTGACAGAGAATATCACGCTGGCAGGCGGTGAAACACGTGTCCTTAACCAACAGGCAACAATTAAAGACCCTAAACTTTGGGCACCGGAGAATCCTTATCTATACAGTGTTAATTCTATAATCAAACGTAATAACAAGGCTGTAGATGATGTCACAACACATTTTGGAATAAAGACATGCTCATGGCCTCTCACACGTAATGACGGAGACAAGCGTTTCTTACTCAACGGAAAAGCCGTGTATATCAATGGAGTATGTGAATACGAACATCTTTTTGGACAAAGTCACGCATTCACGGAAAAGCAGATAGAGGCAAGAATAAAGGAAGTTAAGGATTTAGGATCCAATGCGTTTCGTGATGCCCATCAACCACACAATCTTAAGTATCAAGAACTAATAGATCGTGAGGGACTGTTATGGTGGCCACAGTTCTCTGCGCATATATGGTATGACACACCACAATTCAGGGAAAGTTTCAAACGTCATCTGATACAATGGGTAAAAGAACGCCGCAACTCACCTTCAATAATATTATGGGGGCTTCAGAATGAAAGTACTCTTCCAAAAGATTTTGCAAAGGAATGCTCGGATATAATACGCAAAATGGATCCGACATGTGGCAGTATGAGGCTAATTACAACATGTAACGGAGGTGACGGAACCGACTGGAATGTAGTTCAAAACTGGAGTGGTACCTATGGCGGGAACATAGAGAACTATGCCAATGAACTTAAAAACGAAGATCAGCTTCTCAATGGAGAATACGGCGCATGGCGCACATTAGGAAATCATACAGGCAACAGATATACCGAAGAAAAACAATGCGATATTCTGGAAAGAAAATGCCAATTGGCAGAAAGTGTAAAAGACAGTGTCTGCGGACAATTTCTTTGGATATTACAAAGCCATGACAATCCCGGTCGCAGACAACCGGAAGAAGCATTACGCCTTATAGACAAGGTCGGACCGTTCAATCACAAAGGGCTTCTTACGGCGTGGGAACAACCTGTAGATGCATATTATATGTACAAATCACGTTATATTAATGCAGATAAGAATCCGATGGTATATATTGTACCTAATATCACTAAAGACAGCATAAGGGTTTACAGCAACTGTGAGAATGTGATACTTACATGCGGGAAGTGGAAAGAAACAAAGAAGAAGGGCAATAATACATCTTTATTTAAATGGTATAATGTAAATCTTGACGGAGACATGCTTGTAGCAACGGCATTACATAAAGGCCAGATTGTCGCAACCGATACCATCGCCTTGTCTCAGTACAGAAAATGGGATGAGTCTGTCTTAAAGCCGGCAGATGGATATCACTATATTTATAATTTAAATTGCGGAGGAGACGAATACACGGATATATTTGGAACAAACTGGCATCAAGACAATACCGTTTGGTCAAAATCATGGGGCAATAAGTTCCCTAACGAAACAAGCCCTTATCAAGCAAGCCAAACATACAATCCGTTCCTTACCGTTTCTCCTCTATTCCGCAGCTCACGTTTTGGACGCCACGAGTTATCTTATCGTTTCAAAGCAGAACCGGGTGACTATCGGATTGAACTGTATTTCATAGAGCCATGGTACGGACGTGGAGCATGTGAATATTCTGACTATGAAGGATTGCGTCTATTTGATGTTGCCATTAATGACAGCACCGTAATACGCGATCTTGACCTATGGGGGCAATCTCGTTACGGACATCCATACAAGCGGATAATAAATATCAAGAACAATAAGGACGAGATAAAAATTAATTTCCCAAGAATAAACTCGGGTCAAGCTATTATATCGGCAATTGCCATTGCATCAGAAAAAGACATTAAAGATGCTGTCGCCTATCCTGTAATAAAAGACATGTGGAAGAATTTTGAGAAAGACATACTCGTTCAAACTCCCGACAGTCTATTACCTCCAAAGACAAACAATTCAATCTCTGCAGAAGGAATACTGAAAAAAGGAGTACTCACATTCAACTATAACGTTGGAGTAGCGAAAGTCTATGCTCTGCGTTTCCGCTATTATAATCCGGAACAGGAAAGGACTTTACATGTGAAAATAACAGACCTCAACGGCGTGGTATATAAAGAAGATGATATCATTTTCGTAAAAACTCCTGAAAAGAAAACCAAACGACGCAACACGAGCATTACAACCGGCTCACAAACAAACGCCGGCAGCTATATAGTAACACTTACGGGCGAAGGCATAGACAAAATGCTTTTTGATAAGCTAACAATAGAATAACATTGGCTAAACACTATGTTTTCTGCACATAAACAATATGTTTAATTATCAAAAACACCATGAATTCATACCGTAAAAGCATATAACTTTTTAATCTACAAGATATGACAAACATACAATTCGGCAGATTATACAACAGAATCATTGCTGTTATCAGCATCACATTCTTGTCTGCATCCATGACATCAGGATTTGCTTCTGACGTTTCGTCATCTAAAAGCATAACAAATACAGCTGGAACAAATAATAGTGTCAACAGTTGTGACGTTACATCTTGTGATTGGCAGAATCAATATGTTCTCTGCAAAAATAGAGAAGAAGCAAGAGCTTCTTTCTTCCCATATCTTATAAAGAAAGGAGACATGCAGGTTTCATTAGACGGGATGTGGAAATTTAACTGGACCAAGACTCCATACGAACAACCGGACAATTTCTTCATGACTTCATTCGATGACAGTAGCTGGAAAGACTTTCCGGTTCCCGCAGATTGGGAAATGAACGGCTACGGGACTCCAATATACAGCAGTTCCGGATATACTTTCAAGATAAATCCTCCTTTTGTTATGAAAGAGCCGAAAAAAAGCTACACTTCATATATAGAACGTAATCCGACTGCATGTTACAGACGCACTTTC
>JBJFGK010000060.1:0-4041 GCA_051892655.1 Prevotella sp.
GGATGAACTGCAGCGTCTTGATTCACATTTGCTGTTCTACAGCTGTTGCGCACAAGATCTCGGCGCACTTACCGCTTTTATCTATGGTATGCGCGACCGTGAACAAGTGCTTAATGTCATGGAAGAGACCACAGGCGGCAGATTGATTCAGAACTATTACAGAATTGGCGGATGCCAAGCGGATATTGACAAAAACTTCGTAAGCAACGTAAAGAAACTCTGCGAATATATCAAACCAATGTTCAAAGAATACAACGATGTCTTTACAGGTAATGTCATTCTGCATAACCGTTTCAAAGGAGTAGGTGTACTGACAAAAGAAGATGCAGTTTCTTACGGATGCACAGGAGGTACAGGTCGTGCCTCAGGTTGGCATTGTGATGTAAGAAAGAATCATCCGTATGACATGTATGGAAAGATTGACTTCAAAGAAATCACTTATAACGGTGGAGACTGCTTTGATCGCTACATGGTACGCATGAAAGAAATGGAACAAAGCGTAAATATACTGGAACAACTCATAGACAACATCCCAGAAGGAGATTTCTATATCAAACAGAAACCTATAATTAAAGTGCCTGAGGGAACTTGGTATACAAGTTGTGAAGGCAGTCGTGGAGAAATAGGAGTATATTTGAGAAGCGACGGAGGAAAAAATCCTTGCCGTCTGAAATTCCGTCCTATGGGACTGCCACTCGTATCTGCAATGAACGATATCTGCAAAGGAGAGAAGATTGCTGACCTTATTTCAATAGGAGCATCTCTTGACTACGTTATCCCCGATATTGACAGATAATACGGATGTCATAATATTAAGTTTCATAAAAAATATATAATCAAAGTGTTCGATTTTAGTATTATAACAACATGGTTTGACAATCTGCTCAGAACAACTCTTGGTTTGGGTGATTTTCTGTCAATCCTTATAGAATGTGTTCTTGTAGGACTAATCATTCTGCTTGCCTACGCCATGTTGGCAATAGTCCTCATATATATGGAACGTAAAGTCTGTGCCTTTTTCCAATGTAGACTTGGTCCGATGCGTGTCGGTAAATGGGGTATATTTCAGGTTTTTGCCGATGTGGTAAAAATGCTTATAAAGGAAATATTCCCTGTTGACAAGGCTGATAAACTATTATACATTATAGCTCCATTCCTCGTTTTAATCGGGAGTGTCGGTGCTTTCTCTTTCATGACATGGAACAAAGGTGCCGTTATTCTTGATTTCAATGTCGGTATATTCCTATTGACTGCAGTCTCAAGTATAGGAGTTGTAGGTATATTCCTTGCCGGTTGGGGGTCTAACAACAAGTATTCTGTGGTTTCAGCGATGCGTGGAGCAGTACAGATGATTTCATACGAGATGTCCTTATGCCTATGTTTGATTACAGCCGTAATACTGACCGGTACAATGCAATTATCCGGTATCGTTGAAGCGCAAAGCGAAGGTTGGCTTATTTTCAGAGGACATATTCCTGCAATAATAGCCTTTTTGGTCTTCTTGGTTGCAGGAAATGCAGAGGCAAACAGAGGTCCTTTTGACCTTGCAGAAGCAGAGAGTGAGCTTACAGCAGGCTATCATACGGAATATTCAGGTATGGGTTTCGGCTTCTTTTACTTGGCAGAATACCTCAATATGTTTATCATTGCCGGTATTGCCGCAACAGTATTCTTAGGTGGATGGATGCCTCTACACATATCCGGACTTGATGCTTTCAATAACATAATGGACTATATTCCGGGTATCGTATGGTTCCTTTGCAAAACATTCTTCCTTGTCTGGATTCTATTGTGGATAAAGTGGACATTCCCACGTCTGCGTATTGACCAGATTCTAAAGCTTGAATGGAAATACCTAATGCCATTGAGCCTGCTGAACCTTGTACTCATGACAATCATTGTTGCAATGGGTTGGCATTTCTAACATGAGATAATGACAAGTTAAAAAACAAGAGTTATTAAATAAACACTCAAAATGAAAGAAGACAACAAATCATATTTTGGCGGAATAATAGACGGTCTGAAGTCTTTGTTCACAGGTATGGGAGTGACCATACGTGAATATGTGACGCCAAAAGTGACTGAACAATATCCTGAAAACAGGAAAACGACACTCCATGTGTCACAACGTCATCGCGGAAGACTCATTATGCCGAAAGACGCAGAGGGCAACAATAAGTGTATAGCATGTAAACTTTGTGAGATGGCATGTCCGAATGGCACTATCAAGATAGTACAGAAGACAGTGGAAACAGAAGACGGCAAGAAGAAACGTGTTCTTGAAGACTACGTCTATGATTTAGGCGAGTGCATGTTCTGTGAATTGTGCGTAAACGCATGCCCTCATGGAGCAATTGAATTTGTCAACGACTTTGAAAATTCCACATTCAGCCGAGATTCATTAGTGCTTCATCTTGACAAGGAAACATTCAAACCGTCTCTTCCAAACATATCAGACGGTGGCGCGCCTCAGGTAATTGGTAAATTTAATGTTAATACAAAATAAAGGAGAACGACAAGATGGCAAATATGGTAATGTTTTTTATTCTCGCTGCCGTTATTCTCGGATCTGCAATAATGTGCGTGATTACAAAGCGAATTATGAGAGCGGCCACTTTTCTTTTAGGCGTTCTTTTAGGTGTTGCCGGTCTTTACTTCCTTATGGACTATACATTTCTGGGTGCAGCTCAGATTAGTGTTTATGCCGGAGGTATCGTGATGATATATATCTTTGCTATACAACTTGTAAGCAAACGTACACTTCAAGGACTTGTAGAGCGTTTTAAAGGCAGCCGCATCGTTTTCGGCTCGCTTATAACCGTTATAGGATTAGTTACGGTCGTAACAATATTTCTTAAAAACAAATTCATTGACATGTCTATGCAAGCAGCAGACACAGAGGTTCCGATGAATTTGATAGGAAAAACGCTTATGGGAGCTGATAAGTATCAATATGTATTGCCCTTTGAATTTATTTCAGTATTTCTTTTGGCATGCATCATTGGAGGTATAGTAATATCAAGAAAGGAGTAATGTCAAATGATACAAGTAGAATATTTCTTTGTGCTTTCGGCACTATTGTTCTTTATCGGCGTTTTCGGTTTCGTAACCCGTCGTAATCTGATTGCAATGTTGATATCTGTAGAACTGATACTCAATGCAGTCGATATTAACTTTGCCGCATTCAATCGTTTGCTTTTCCCTGCACAGATGGAAGGATTTTTCTTTACATTGTTCAGTATCGGAGTAAGCGCGGCAGAGTCTGCAGTGGCGATAGCCATTATGATTAATGTTTATCGTAACTTCCACAGTGATCAGGTAAATTGCATTGAAAACATGAAAAATTAGTATTTATGGATTACAGTTATGTATTTTTAATCCTTCTTCTGCCTTTAGTCTCTTTCCTTATTTTGGGACTTGCAGGCATGAAGATGTCACACAAGACAGCCGGACTGATAGGAACAGCATCATTAGGTGCCGTCACCGTATTGTCTTATATTACAGCTTTCTGCTATTTCACGGCAGACCGTTGTGCTGATGGAACTTTTGCAACTATCGTTCCTTTCAATTTCACATGGTTACCATTAGGTTCTTTGAACTTTGATCTGGGCTTTATGCTCGATCCTATTTCGGTCATGATGCTCATTGTCATATCTACCGTAAGTCTGATGGTGCACATTTATTCTTTCGGTTATATGCACGGAGAGAAAGGTTTCCAGCGTTATTACGCTTTCCTTTCACTTTTTACAATGTCAATGTTGGGACTTGTTGTAGCCACTAACATTTTCCAGATGTATCTGTTTTGGGAACTTGTCGGTGTAAGTTCATATCTGCTCATCGGATTCTATTATCCGCTTCATGCTGCCGTAGCCGCTTCAAAAAAGGCTTTCATTGTGACACGCTTTGCTGATATGTTCTTCCTTATCGGTATTCTTATCTTCGGTTATTACACTGAGTCTTTCAGTTTCTCATTCGTGGATAATCTTGTAATGGGAGCAGGCGCAACACCATTTATAGATGTCAATGTAACGAAAGCTGTTG
>JBJFGK010000061.1:0-16795 GCA_051892655.1 Prevotella sp.
CGTTACGCTTTTTCCAAAGGCATTTGTTCCACTGTTGCCGGTATTGATGAAGACGCTAAGCGTATTATGTCAGCGTTGCCATTTGATATTATGCCTTTTGAGAGTGGTAAGACTCCTGTTCCTGTTTCCAGTTCTTATAAGACTCCGCTCACTCTTGGCGCAGATCGTCTTGCCGCTGTGGTAGGTGCCAATTGGCTACAGCCGGGACACGATATTCTTGTAATAGATATCGGAACCTGTATCACTTTCGATTTTATCAATGCGTCCGGTGTCTATGAAGGCGGAAACATATCGTTAGGGCCTACGATGCGTTTGCGTGCCCTGCATGAATTTACCGCCCGCCTTCCTTTGGTAGAGAGAAAAGGCGAGACATCATCACTCGGACAGAGCACAGAGATGTCAATAAGAAACGGTGTCGTTCTTGGAATAAAGTATGAGATAGAAGGTTACATAGGGCAAATGCTGGAAAAACATCCGCATCTTTTTGTTTATTTAACGGGTGGAGTACATATGGACTTGCATTTTTCCGAAAGAATACATATCTTTGCAAACAATTTTATAGTCCCCATAGGACTCAACAGAATATTAGAATATAACCAATGAGCCTTTACAGAAGATTATTAAGCGTAATCATAGCCGTTACTTTCTCGGCGTTTTCTTTTGCACAAAGCGGTACAAATTCCCCTTACAGCCAGTATGGTTTAGGTCAGCTCAGCGAGCAGACAAGCGGTTTCAATCGCGGAATGAACGGTCTGGGACTTGGATTCAGGGAACATAATCAGGTAAATTATATAAATCCGGCATCGTATTCATCATTAGATTCTCTGACATTTATATTTGATGCCGGTCTTTCAGGGCAGGTAACAAATTTCAAGGAGGGCAATCGTAAGATTAATGCCAACAATGCCGACTTTGAATATGCGGTAGCAGGATTCAGAGCTTTTAAGCATGTGGGTGTGAGCTTTGGTATTATACCTTTTACCAATGTAGGATACAACTATTCTTCACCGGGTTATCTCAATGGAGACAGGAGCAATACCTATACAAACACTTATTCAGGCAGTGGCGGTTTGCATCAGATTTATCTTGGTGCGGGCTGGGAGATGTTTGAAGGATTGTCCATAGGCGCCAATATTTCATATCTTTGGGGTACGATTGACCGTTCTGTTGTCAATAGTTATAGTGATGCTTATGTCAATACATTGTCAAAATATTATAAGGCGACGATAAACAGCTATAAGATTGATTTGGGTTTGCAGTACACTGTTAAGGTTGACAAGAGAAACGCAATGACTTTCGGTATTACTTGGGGGCTTGGTCATAAGTTGAATTCTACACCGGAGTGTATGGTAATATCAACCAACCCGTCAACCGGAGTTACGGATACAACGGCTTATTCCATAAAAAACGGTTTGGAAATACCAATGACGTTGGGCTTGGGAATGATGTGGAATCATAATGAAAAGCTTAAATTAGGTACCGATCTTTCATACCAGAAGTGGGGTAGTGTAAAGCATCCTGTCTATAAGGTGGAAAACAATGTCCCTTCTTATCAACTTTCAGACAATTATTATTCAGACAGATATAAGGTAACCTTTGGTGGAGAGTTCTGCAACAATGCTATGGGGCGTCGTTTCTTAGACCGTATACGTTTCAGGGCAGGAGCTTCCTATGCCACATCTTATCTTAAGATTAATGGTGATGACGGTCCTAAGGAGGTTAGTGTAAGCGCCGGATTCGGCATACCTATTGTCAATAGTTATAACAACCGTTCTATTCTTAACATTTCCGGCCAATGGGTTCATGCCGCAGCAAAGGGAATGTTAACCGAAAATACCTTCCGCATAAATATAGGTATTACTTTCAACGAACGGTGGTTTATGAAATGGAAGTTTGAATAATTGTCATTACCGTGTCAACATTAGCAAAATATATATCGGCATTAATCCGTCAGCGTTTGATAAGTTGGCGGATATTGTTGTTTCATAACGATCGTTGTCGCAGGTCTGCAGGCATGATTTCACTTCCGACTCTTGCCGCCGTAATGGTCATAAGCACAGTTCTTGTATCATGTAAGGAAGAAATCAAGCATACGGCACCGGCCATTTATCCTCGAGATTCAGTTTCCGTAATGACTACTTATGGTGTAAACACGCTCATTTCCGATTCCGGAATGATTAAATACCGCATAGTTACCGAGAAATGGGAAATCAACCAGGTGCGCAATCCTTCAAGGTGGATATTTGAAAGAGGGCTGTTTCTTGAACAGTTTGACGATAAATTTCATGTCGAGGCATACATACAGTGTGATACAGCCTATTATTATGACCAACAGAAACTATGGGAACTTCGTGGTCGTGTAAGGGTCCGTACTGTTGACGGTATGCGTTTCGCAAGTGAAGAACTGTTTTGGAATCAAGAAAGCCACGAGCTTTACAGCAATTGTTTCTCACGTCTTGTAACTCCGGACAGGGAGATGCAGGGTAATTGGTTTAAGAGTGATGAACGTCTGACACGATATACCATATCCAATTCAAAGGGTTCGTTTGAGAAAGGCAAGATGGGTAACAGTGACAACGACTCTATTCTTACTGCGCCTGATACGCTGAAAGCACGAAAGAGATTGCCTGCCACACCTCATTCAAGGACGATTATCCGTTAAAACTGACAAAGTGCCGGGCTTGATATAGACAGAATGTAAAATTGCGCATAACCATACAGTTGCCGTAGATATAAACAAATGGAACAGATAGACTCTTCGCTTATAGTGGGAATAATAGTAACACTCCTTTTTTCCGCTTTTTTCTCTGGCATGGAGATAGCTTTTGTCTCCGGAAACAGGATGATGCTTGAGATGGACAAAGACCGTCTGGGCATACAGAAGAAGATTATAGATGTTTTTTATGCACATTCCAACAATTTTGTCAGCACTCTTCTTGTTGGTAACAATATTGCTCTCGTCATATATGGTATACTCATAGCCAAACTCTTTGACAGTACTATCTTCCGTAATATGGATGCCGGCTTTACCGTTCCTGCCGATACCATTATCTCTACGCTTATCGTATTGTTTACAGGTGAGTTTCTTCCAAAGGTCATATCAAAGAGCAAGCCCAACCGGATGCTTACGTTCTTTGCCGTTCCGACTCTGATATGCTATATCGTGCTGTGGCCTTTGGCAAGGTTTACGACGTTGTTGTCTCATCTGATTTTACGCATAACGGGAGTCAAGATAGAGAAAGACACGCTTGACAATGAATTTTCAAAGGTCGATCTTGACTATCTTGTACAGTCAAGTATAGACAATGCCTCTGAAGACAGCAAAATACGTGATGAAGTGAAGATATTTCAGAATGCTCTTGACTTCTCTGACGTAAAGGTAAGAGACTGCATGGTGCCACGAACGGAGATATGTGCCGTTGGCGAAGACTGTAAACTGTCGGAGCTGAAAAGCACGTTCATAGAGAGCGGAAAGTCAAAAATCGTGGTTTACAAGGATGATATTGACCATATTATAGGATATATTCATTCGTCAGAGATGTTTGACAGGTCGGCGGAGTGGCGCAGTCGCGTGCGCAGTATGCCGTTTGTACCGGAGACAATGTCGGCAAACAGACTGATGAAGATATTCATGCAGCAAAAGAAAACCCTTGCAGTTGTTGTTGATGAATTCGGCGGAACGAGTGGTATTGTATCACTTGAAGACCTCGTGGAAGAGATTTTCGGAGATATAGAAGACGAGCATGACAATTCCAACTATACTGCCGTGAAGACCGGAGAGGGCGAATATGTGTTGTCGGCACGCCTCGAGATAGACAAGATTAACGAGATGTTCGGACTTGATCTGCCGGAAAGCGAGGACTATATGACTTTGGGCGGACTTATATTGCACGAATATCAGTCGTTCCCGAAGCTCAATGAAGTGATAAAGATAGGACATTGGGACTTTAAGATAATAAAGAATACAGCCACAAAGATAGAGCTTGTAAGACTCAAAACAAGTGAGAAATCGTGATAAGAGCTTTGGTTAGAAGGCTGAATTAAATCCAAAGAGGTCATTATATATTATAATCGTTTGCGTTGTATAGGTATAATGAACTTTTTGGATTTGTTTTTTTATCCATATACATGACAATTTATTTATATCCCCGAGCATTTTACCACGAACCGCCAAGCATTGTCTGCCTTCGTAAACATGCTTTTCTGTCATGCTAACCATATTGTTTATGAGTCATAACCATGCTGTTTACACGTGCCAACCATGCTGTTTTTTGAACCTTTAAAGGCAAGGCTATGAATGTAAGTATTGCAGCGGCGTTTTCGTTGAGACATGAATAAAGGCAGCCTGTATGATGCAGACTGCCCTTATTGTAATGTTTATCTTCTGTCGGTCTGATGACCGACAGACGCTATTCTATTATTTGCCGATAAACTTCTTGCCGTTTATGATATAAAGTTGGCCTTTTGCCGGTGCGACAATACAGCGACCCTGTATGTCATACATTGCACTACGGCTTGCCTCATTGCCTGCTTCAATCTCTGTGATGCCTGTTCCGTTGCTCTTTTCAAAGATGATAAGGAACAAGTTCATAGAATCACCCTTTGTCAAAATATATGCCTGACCACCATTTGCAGCGAATGTATATTTGCCCTCTGCGCTGGTTGTGAATTTTGTTCCGTCAAGTTTGAAGCCCTTGCTTACACCGTCAAATACGAGAGTGATATTGCTGTCAGATGCGGGAGTTATTGTTAATTGGGTACTTGTTTCCATCTTTACACAATCGGTATATGTGGTTCCGTTATATGAAACACTACCCTTAGAGTTAGAATAATTGCCGGAAACGACAACGTTTGACATTGACGGGCTCTTCGTAGAAGCCGTGAAATAACATACTTCCGTTTCGGGTAGTGTAGACGGATCCACTCCTTTCTTGATGCTGATAGTATATGTCTTTGTCGTAGTCTCGTTTTCAGCGACTATCGTAAATGTCGCTGTGGCTGTCTCACCTGCGGCGGGAGCTGCTATTATATAGTTGTCTCCGCTCTGTGTCGCGCCTGTATAGCTCTTCACGGAAGCCATGTCTGCAGGTGTTACGGTAACGGTATATTCTGTTTCCGTTGCATCGAAGGCAACGTTCATGGTATAAGTACCGCTTGTAAGAATCTCTGTTCCGTTGATTGCAAATTCTGCCGTAGCGTCGTTACTTCTGTCATCGCCGATAGGATCATCGGTACTGCCACCGCCTTCTCCTGCTTTCAGCAACTTGAAACCTTGAATGTGGGTAGCACCCGTTGCGTTGTTTACGACACGTATATATTTTACCGGAGCTGCCGGTGTTACAGTACATTCATTCACGCCTTTACTTGCTGTGACTGTCTTTATTGAAGTAAAGTTGCTCCCGTCATCGCTTGTCTGTATGTCGGCATTATATGTACCTGTACGGACTAAATATAATACCATAGACTGTATGCCGTCAGGATAGTAGAAAGTAACATTACCGCCGGCAGTGCCGGTTGTATCGTCTTTCTTGTTAAGCTGTATTGAGCCAATCTTATCTGAATAGACAGTACCGTCACTACCTGCTACATTCTTTGTTGTTTGGAAACTTGCGTTGCTTCCAATTGTTATTGTGCCTCCGTCAACAAGTTCTTGTGTAGCTGTAGCATTGTCTGCTATTGTCCAGAAATAGTCAGTAGCCGAGCCGTAAACATATTCTCCCGATGTTACAACTCCACCTCCGCCTGATGTTCCGCCATAAGTAGGAACATATGCATCGTTAACTTCAGGATCTATACCTTTACCGTCGCCGGCATCAATAGTAGCTGTTGCACCACCGTTACTTATTTCTTCGCCATCGGCAAAGCCGACGAGAGTTGACTTATATGATATAAGTGTGTTTTTCAACTCAGATATAACGCCGTAGTTTTCATCTTGAGTAGAATTGTTGAATGTCCATTTGATGTCACCATGCCCCATACGTCCGGCGCCGAGCCAGCCTTTTACGATAGCCGGAACATCATCCGGATTGTCAATTTTGCTTTCTATATATTGTGTGCGGAGAGCTTCATCGGCTGCGTCATTATAGCCTGTACCACCGCTAAGACATGTCGCGGTTACTGCTTCATCGCGTGAACTTACGAGTACAGCGTCCCATTTGCCGTCTGTTTGTGAACCGTCGTAATATAGAATCTGCTTTGCATTTTTAATAGTATTGTTATATGCTTTGATTATACCGCCGGGTTCGCCGGAGAAAGTACCGTCTCCTTCAGCATCTGTTCCTTGTTTAGAGATAAGCATCGGATATTTTGTGTTGCGGAAATAGTTGTTTTCCACAAACGCAGAACCGCCCGATGTCATACCGATACCATATTTTGACACACCGTCAAAATAGTTGTTGTAAACGTGGAAATACTGAACACGTACACGCGGATGACGAGAATCGGAGTGGTCAAACCAATTGTGATGATATGTGTGGTATGCAGTGCTTATTTCATTGCTCATACCTCCGAGTGAAGATTTTCCGCTGTCATAGAAGTGACAATATGACAATGTCACATTCATTGAACTTGCTTTTATATCCACAGTACCGTCTCCTTTGGCCTGATCAGAGTCTCCTCCGGTGTTGCCATAGAAGAAATCCATGTTGTGAATCCATATGTTGGAGTTCTTGGTATCAAGTGAAATACAGTCGTCAAGGCACAATATAACTGCAAAGTTGCGAAGTTCTACGTCCTTAACTTGTCTCATGAGAATACCGAAACCGGAGATGGCTGCGTCGTTACCGATACCTTCCATTGTCAAAGGTATTTCCTGATATGCGCTGTTACCCTTAATCTGAAGACCTTCTGAAGTAGATGAAAGTGCGTCACAGTCATCTTTCTTTATTGTTCCGATAATTCTTATATCAAGAGGAGTGGTATCATATCCTTTCTGATATAGATAAATGATGTTCTGAAGACCAATGCCGGTGGTTTTGGTTCCTTTAGAATTCGTGATGACATCGGTAGTTACGGTCTTGGCATTGTCTGCCCACACATATAAGACTTTGGCATTGTCTTTAAGAGTACCGTCGTTCTTGTAAGCTCCGATACCGTTAGGCATTCCTACATGTGCAAAACCGGAACGGTCGTGTGCTGTAACTGTTAGTTGCTCTGTTGTCATTTCTTTTGTGCCAAGCTCGTTGTTTGCATCATCAACGGGCACAATTCTCATTTCGTAAGTACCTGCTTTAAGACCGACAGCATCAGCGCGGTAATAGGTTGGATATTTACGTACAAGCTCTTTGTCGAGCATTTCGAACGTTCCGCCCACTGGACGTACATAGACATGGTAGTCTACCGCACCCTCAACAGGCTCCCATTGTGCATAGACTGATTCAAACCAGCCCTTAGCCTCTGTGATAGCGGCTTTTGAAGGTATTGCTATGGTTAGAAGCAATGCCAATGCACTGAAGAAATGCATAATTCTCTTCATTGATTTTAATGTTTTAATTAGTTAAACAATAAGGTTTTATAGTTTGTTTTAAGTAGATTGACTGCAAAAGTAGGTATTATTATTATTAAAAATTAAATATAAATGACATTTAACTATTATTTAACGTTATAATGTGGATAATAAATAAAGAGTAAAGATACACTATAAAAAAAGGAAAGATGCAACATTACATCTTTCCCCGACTTTATAAAAACTGCTTTACAGTATTGAAATGACGTGATTATTCAGCTGTTTCTTCTGCAACAGCCTCTTCAACAGGAGCTTTTGTCTCTTCTTCCTTAGCGGCAGGCTCGCTGTTTTCAGCTACTACCTTGACAGGTATCTCAACGAGAACTTCCTTGTGGAAGTGAACGGTAGCAACATAGTCACCAACTTTCTTTGCATCGTTCATAGTGATAATCTTACGATCGATGTCAAAACCTTTCTTTGCCAGCTCTTCAGCAACAGTTGCAGCGTTAACGGAACCGTAAGCTACACCATTGGCACTTACTTTTACAGCCACCTCTATAGCAACATCCTTTATTGCTTCTGCCTTCTTCTCGGCTTCAGCCTTTATTGCAGCGAGTTTGTGTGCCTGTTGTCTTAAGTTCTCGGCAAGCATCTTTTTTGCAGAAGGAGATGCAATAACACCTTTACCCTGAGGTATGAGGTAGTTGCGACCGTAACCCGGCTTTACATTAACGATATCGTTCTTGTAACCCAAACCGATAATATCTTCTTTCAGTATTATTTCCATTGTGTCTCCTCCTTATAATTATTTCATCAAATCAGTTACGTAAGGAAGCAATGCGATTTGGCGCGCACGCTTAACGGCCTGAGCAACGCGACGCTGATACTTCAATGATGTACCTGTAATGCGGCGTGGCAATATCTTACCTTGCTCATTAAGGAACTTCTTGAGGAATTCAGGATCCTTGTAATCAATATACTTGATACCGCTTTTCTTGAAACGGCAATATTTTTTCTTCTTCGTGTCTACTGACGGCGGAGTCAAATATCTTATTTCTGATTCTTGTGCTGCCATAAATTAAGCCTCCTCTTTCTTGCTAAGTTTGTTTCTTCTCTTCTCGGCATACTGTACTGCGTACTTGTCGAGCTTAACTGTCATGAAACGGATAACCTTCTCTTCACGACGGAATCCTGTTTCGAGAGTTTTGATCACTTCCGGCTCTGCCTTGAATTCTAACAGACAATAAAAGCCTGTTGATTTCTTCTGAATAGCATAAGCCATCTTCTTGAGTCCCCAAGTCTCTTCATTCAGTATCTCCGCACCTTTCTCTGTAAGGAGAGTCTTGAATTTAGCGACCGTTTCCTTCATCTGTTCATCAGACAAAACGGGAGTTAAAATGAAAACGGTTTCGTATTGATTCATACTACTTAAAAGATTAATTAATTGTTATTTTGCAAAAATGCGGTGCAAAGGTACGTTTTTTATTTTGTTTTGCTTTGATGTATCAATTACAGATGATAAATTTTAACTTATTTTATCATAATTATGCCCGTTTCTTACTTTACATGTTTCTCTTTTTGTTTTTTATCTGTATTTTTGCTGTTGTATATTATATTTTGTGGCAATGTGTGGTTGATGTTATGATAGAACAGTAATGAAACGGTTAAAATGAAACAATTTTATGAAAATATAGGTCTTATAGCAATCTATCTTGGAGCAATGCTTCTTGTCATAGGTTATTTTATGGAATGGACTGATAGTAATGTCTTTTTATTGGTAGCATTATTGCTTGTCATAGGTGGAGCTGTCACACATGTCATTATGCAAAAAAGACACAACGGATATTAGTCGGAAACAGATTTACATGTGATGATAAACACAAAGGACGGTCAAACATTTGTTTGAAACCGTCCTTCGTGTTGTTTTATATGACCTTATTTAATCTCCTTTATTCTTGTTCGGGAGTAATAAGTTTATAACCTTTACCATGAATATTGATAATTTCTATCTGGTCATCATCTTTCAGATGCTTGCGCAGTTTGGTTATATACACATCCATTGACCTTGCATTGAAATAGTTATCATCAATCCAAATGGTTTTCAGAGCGAAATCTCGTTGGAGAATTTCATTTGCATGAGAACAAAGTAAGGCAAGCAGCTCATTCTCTTTTGTCGTAAGTTTTGTCTGTTTGTCTCCGATTGTGAGAAGTTGTTTCTGCGTGTCAAAAGTGAAGCGGCCAATCTGATAGATGCTGTTCTCCTTGTTCTTTTTCCCGCGTACACGGCGCAGAATGGCTTCTATACGGAATACAAGCTCTTCCATAGAGAATGGTTTGGTGATATAATCGTCTGCTCCGATCTTGAAACCTTCAAGAATATCTTCCTTAAGTGTCTTGGCGGTCAAGAAAATGATAGGTATCTCTGCATTGGCCTGTCTTATTTCTTGAGCTAAAGCAAAGCCGTCTTTTTTAGGCATCATTACATCAAGTACGCAGATGTCAAATTTACTTTTGAGAAAAGCCTTGTATCCGGCATCTCCATCAGGGCATAGCTCTGCACTATAACCTTTGGCTTGTAGATATTCTCTAAGCAACATACCTAAGTTCTCATCGTCTTCACACAATAAAATTTTTAATTTCTCGTCCATAGTCGTATTGTTTTAATGATTTGTAATTATTTTTTTATTATAGGAAGTGAGACTATAAAGTTTGTTCCTTTACCTTTTTCACTTTCTACATGTATCTCTCCTTTATGCAGTTTTACAATCTTTTTGACGTAAGCCAGACCTAAGCCAAAGCCTTTGACGTCATGAACATTGCCTGTGTGTACTCGATAGAATTTCTCGAAAATCTTTTTCAGGTTTTCTTTCTTGATACCTATACCGTTGTCTTTTATTGACAGGAATAGATGTTCCTTGTCATTCCATGTCTTTAAGTATATTTCAACACCCTTTTCCGGGTTACGATATTTAATGGCGTTATCTATCAGATTGAAGATAACGTTGGTAAAGTGCATTTCATCTACATATATTGTAGGGTGTTTTGCCTTAAGATTTGTGGTGATATGTCCTCCGGTATGCTCGACTCTAAGTGTAAAAGTATTGGCTATGTTGTCAACCATGTCATTGAGATTAAGCTCTTTTTTCTTGAATATAGCCTTTTTACGATCGAACATTGACATTTGCAGAACTTTTTCCACAAGAAATCTTAGTCTCTTTGATTCATCATTTATGACGCCACCGAGATGTTTCATCATGCTCGGACTTTTGTTTACGGTTTCGTCATTAAGCATTTGTGCTGCCAACGAGATACTGCTTATTGGTGTCTTCAGCTCATGTGTCATGTTGTTGATGAAATCATTCTTTATCTCGGAATATCGTTTTTGTCTGAATATTATGAATATTGTAAAGATGAAAGTGATAAGCAGTACCAATGTAAAAACAATGGAAGGTATCATAAAACTTACACTACTGAATATGTATTGGTTCATGTCAGGAAAGTGTATCTTTACAATTCCCTTTTTGTTATTTGGGTCATTTCTGAATAACAATTGTGAATATGTATAGTCTTCACCTTCGTTTACATAATCAGGACAGCGGTACACTTCACGTCCGTCTTGTGTAGAAACTGTGAAATGATAAGGAATGTCTATACCGTTATTGATTAATTCAGTCTTTAAATCCTGATCAAGCATTTTGAAGTTAATGCGTTCTTTTAGAGGTTTCTCCGATGCCGTATATAATATACTGTAAACAACCTCGTCAAGAAGTGATTTCTGATAGATATATCTGTTCTTTACAATCTCTCTCATTGATTTTGTCGCTTCAGAGATAGAGTTCTTGTCATTACGCAAAATCATGGCCTTAGGCATTGAGGCCGGCTTTGATGTTATGGTCTTTAATTCAAAAGAGGAGTAAATGGTGCCATCTTTGCCTATTACTGAATATTGATGTGAGTGTTGTATTGTTCCGTCAGGTCCTCCACTACGCGTTCCGATAGAGTCTTGATTGAATGCCTTACGCTCAGTCGCATTGACATCTTTCTCAAGATATCTTAATGTCTCGTTGAGCTCAAGATTTCTTGATGCTTGATATAGGGCTTTGTTTACAGATTCATCAAATTGCTCTTTTTTCATTTGTACCATTTGGTCAATGTATTCTATCTGCATAAAGAGCAAGATGACAAACGAAACACCCATTATTATGGCTACTGTCCAAATTGTTGCTTTCTTCATATTGGCAAAGTTATGAAAAAATAGATATGTTAAGTGTTACTTGTTAATTAAATTTGTTATTTTTATCAATATTAACCAATAATTATATGTGTATTTGATATTTATTAAATAACAAGTTAATTTATGCATGTGCGTATTTGAATATTTTGTTGATTGTATATCCCAAATACAATGTTCGTTTGGGATAATTATATAAAAAAGAGGGATAGCCGAAAAGCTACCCCTCTTTCTTTATGTTTGTGTCGTTTATTCGTCTTTATCTTCCATTTCAGCTTCATGTTCTTTGATGAGTTCCTGTTGTATGTCATTCGGAACAAGCTCATAGCTGGCAAATTTCGTAGTAAATGACGCACGTCCTCCTGTTAATGAACTCAGAGAAATTGAATAGCTTGCAAGTTCTTTGAGTGGTATTTTGGCTTGAAGTTTCTGATAACCGGCTTCAGAATCCATACCCATAATGAGTGCTCTTCTGCCTTGCAGGTCACTCATTACATCACCCATGTAGTCAGAAGGTACATAAACTTCAAGATCATAGATCGGTTCAAGAATTTTCGGACCGGCATTTTTGAAAGCATCAGAGAATGCATGTCTTGCTGCAAGCATAAACGAAAGTTCATTACTGTCAACCGGATGCATCTTTCCGTCATATACTATAACACGAACATCACGTGCATAACTGCCTGTCAAAGGCCCTTGTTCCATGCGCTCCATGATACCTTTAAGAATTGCCGGCATGAAACGTGTATCTATAGCACCACCAACGACAGAGTTGATAAATACAAGTTTGCCTCCCCATTCAAGGTCTATTTCTTCACGACTCTTGATATTCATCTTGAACTCCTGTCCGTTGAACTTGTAAGAAACAGGATCCGGCATATCTTCAGCATAAGGTTCAACAATGAGGTGTACTTCTCCAAATTGTCCTGCACCACCTGATTGTTTCTTATGACGATAGTCTGCACGGGATGTCTTTGTTATGGTTTCGCGATAAGGTATTTTTGCATCAATGAACTTTATAGGCAGTTTCTCGTTGTTTTCAAGCCTCCATTTCAATGTTCGGAGGTGGAATTCGCCCTGCCCGTGAACAATGGTTTGTTTTAGTTCTTTACTCTGTTCAACTACCCAAGTCGGATCTTCTTGACGCATTCTCAGTAAAGCTGCCATAAGTTTTTCCGTATCAGCTTCGTTGACAGCTTTTATTGCACGCGAATATTTAGAGTTCGGATATTTGATAAAGTCAAATTTGTTGTCGCAATCTTTACCGTTCAAGGTGTTGCCGGTCTTTACGTCTTTTAGTTTTACCGCACATCCTATATCTCCTGCATTGAGTTGGTCTACGGGAATACGGTTTGCTCCGGCACAAACATATATTTGTCCGATGCGTTCTTTTGAACCACGATCTGCGTTAATAAGCTCATCGCCAGTCTTTATGCTGCCGCTCATTACTTTGAAATAGCATACATCTCCGATGTGAGGCTCAACACCAGTCTTGAAGAAATATATAGACTGCGGTCCGTCTGTTGCGACTGTAATTTCCTCACCACGTGTATTGTGTACTTTGGGCATTTCATCAACAAACGGTACTACGTTACCGAGAAATTCCATAAGACGACGTACACCCATGTCTTTGCCGGCACATACACAGAATACAGGGAAAATAGAACGTGTAACAAGTCCCTTTCGTATTCCTTCGCGCATCTCATCTTCCGTCAATGTTTCGGATTCAAAGAATTTTTCCATGAGATTTTCGTCGTTTTCGGCTGCTGCCTCAACAAGGGCTTTATGCATCTCTAAGGCCTTGTCCATTTCTTCGGCAGGTATTTCTTCAATGATAGGAGCACCTCCTTCTGGCTTCCAAGAATACTTTTTCATAAGAAGCACGTCTATAAGAGAGTTGAAATCGGGGCCTTCATTGAGAGGATATTGAACCGGAACGACTTTCGGACCGTAAATTTCTGTCAGTCGTGCAAGTACGTTTTGGTAATCACATTTGTCAGAATCAAGCTGGTTAACCAAGAAGATAACAGGTTTTTTCAGTTTTTCCGTGTATCTGAAATGATTCTGTGTTCCTACTTCAGGACCATATTGCCCGTTAAGAAGTAATATAGCTGTATCAGTGACATTGAGTGCTGTCATTGCCGCTCCAACGAAATCGTCAGATCCCGGACAGTCAATAATATTAAGTTTCTTATTGTTCCATTCAACATGAAAAACTGTTGAAAAAACAGAGTATCCGTATTCTTGCTCTACGGGGAAATAATCGCTTACAGTATTCTTTGCAGTAATCCTTCCGCGACGTGCTATTATGCCTGCCTCGTAGAGCAAAGATTCCGTGAGGGTGGTTTTTCCTGAGCCATCATTACCCAACAGGGCAATGTTTTTGATTTCATTGGTTTGATATACTTTCATATTATTATAGATTTAAGTTAATACAAAATATTGGCCTCTAAGTTACAAATTTTTTGATATAATAAGCAAAAGTACCGTAAAAAAGCGAATAAAATTAAAACATATTAGTATTTTTGCTTGTGTTTCAGAGTTCATAACACTATTTTTACTATGTCTGTTGCCTATAATAGTGATATTCATGATGAAGGTTATGGTGTATATGTACACATTCCTTTTTGTAAAAGCCGCTGTTTTTATTGTGCTTTTTTCTCTACATTGCAACATTCCATGCAAGGACGGTATGTCGAAACCTTGCTTCGGGAGATGTTGTTACGCCATGATTATGTGTCGGGAAAATGTAAATCTGTTTATATCGGGGGTGGTACGCCTTCTTGTCTTTCGGAGAAAGATATTTCAAGACTTTTATATAATATATATAAGGTGTATGATGTTGGAGATGAAACAGAGGTTACGATAGAGTGTAATCCTGATGATATAGATGAAACCTTCGCTGTGTCATTGAAGTCAATGGGAATTAACAGGGTCAGTATGGGCGCACAGACTTTCTCAGATGCCCGTTTGCGCTTTATCAACAGACGTCATACGGCATCTGATGTATCTCGTGCGGTAAACTCGTTACGGAAAGCGGGTATAGATAATATCAGTATCGATTTGATGTTCGGCTTTCCCGATGAAACCATTGCCGAATGGGAATATGATATTGACAAGGCTTTGGCTCTGGATATGGAACATCTTTCTGCTTATAGTCTGATGATAGAAGAGGGGACTCCGCTTTGTCGAATGGTCGAAAATGGCGATATAACAGAGACAGATGAGGAGTTGAGCCGTTCTATGTATATGCTTCTTGTTGAAAAAATGAGAGATGCGGGATACGAACACTACGAGATAAGCAACTTTGCCAAGCATGGATATCGTTCGCGTCATAATAGCGGTTATTGGAAACAAATGCCGTATATAGGTTTGGGAGCGGCCGCTCATTCTTATGACAGACGTTCAAGGCAATGGAATGTGGCGGATTTGGAAAGATATATCAATGGTGTTGAGAGCGGCAACATGGATTTCGGGCGTGAGACACTTGACAATCGAACTATGTACAATGATATGATTACGACCGCGATGCGCACATGTGAGGGGGTCGGAATGTCTGAAATAAAGAGTTTATTTGGCGAAAAATATTATGATGAAATGATGCGTAATGCGGAGAAACATATAAGTACGGGACTTTTGGAGATAAGGGAAGACAGGCTTAAACTTACGGACAAAGGACTGTTTTTAAGTGATATGGTAATGAGAGATTTGATAATTGTCTGAGTTGAATACAAATAAAAGACATGCCCTGCTTGATACTTATAGATGTAATCTGCAGGGCATGTCTTTATAATATGCGTAATAAAGACATGTTATTTTTTGAGTAAGTCCCTAATTTCGGTAAGGAGTTTTTCTTCGTTTGTCGGTTCCGGAACTTTCGGAGCCTCGTTTTTCATCTCTTCTTCTTTCTTCTGCTTCTTTGTAAGTTTGTTAATGCCTCTTACAAGCATGAATATACAGAAAGCGATGATAACAAAGTCAAGTGTGGTCTGAATGAAGTTTCCGTAGTTGATTGTTGCCGGTTCAAGCTTCTCAATACCCATATCGACAGAAGGAAGCGTGACTTTCAGGTCAGAGAAATTGACTCCTCCGATGATCCAGCCAATAGGAGGCATGATGATATCATCGACAATGGAAGATACTATTTTGCCAAATGCTCCACCTATTATAACACCCACAGCCATATCAACTGCATTACCTTTTACGGCAAACTCTTTGAACTCGTTTGCAAATTTACCCATGATATTTTTATATAATTTAATAATAGAAACAGATGCAAATATAAAAAAAATATATAACTTTGCACGCGAAAAAAGATAAAAATATATAAATACATCTTGATTGGGATGTTTTTCGCATGATAGATGAATGTTTTAGTATTATTGAATAGGTATATTCTTTTAAGGAAATTTTAACCCTTTAATTAAAAATAAAATGACTAAGATTGGTATTAACGGATTTGGCCGTATTGGTCGTTTCGTTTTCCGCGCAGCTCAGACTCGCGATGACATTCAGGTAGTAGGTATTAACGACCTTTGCCCGGTAGATTACTTGGCTTATATGCTTAAGTATGACACTATGCACGGTGCTTTTGACGGTACTATTGAGGCAGATGTTGAGAACAGCAAACTGATTGTTAATGGTAAGGAAATACGTGTAACCGCAGAGCGTAACCCCGCTGACCTTAAGTGGAACGAGGTTGAAGCTGAGTATGTAGTTGAATCTACAGGTCTCTTCCTTACACAGGAGAAGGCTCAAGCTCATATCGAAGCCGGTGCTAAATATGTTGTAATGTCAGCTCCTTCTAAGGATTCTACACCTATGTTCGTATGTGGTGTTAACTTTGACAAGTATGTTAAGGGTACACAGTTCGTTTCTAACGCATCTTGCACAACCAACTGTCTTGCTCCTATCGCTAAGGTTCTTAACGACAAGTTCGGTATTACAGACGGTTTGATGACAACTGTTCACTCTACAACTGCTACACAGAAGACTGTTGACGGACCTTCTATGAAGGACTGGCGCGGTGGTCGTGCTGCTTCTGGCAACATCATCCCGTCTTCTACAGGTGCTGCTAAGGCTGTAGGTAAGGTTATTCCTGAGCTCAACGGCAAGCTGAC
>JBJFGK010000062.1:0-16518 GCA_051892655.1 Prevotella sp.
AATTATTTCTTTTTCTTTTATTATTTTTTTTCGATGTTTATGTCTTTGGCGATGGTGCGGAGGGTTGTCTCGTAGCCGTCGGGCAGAGGTGAGGGGCTGTCTGGATAGACGGCACGGAAGTCGTTAAAACATTGTTTTCGTTGATATCTCATTCCATGTAGGATTTCTAATAATCTTCTATTTATGTTATCGTCGTATTCTGGCGGTAGGCCTTCCAAACTGCGGTTGAGCAACCGACGGTAAACCTCCCAATCAGTTAAACTACCATTTTAATTCGGTAAATTATGCGTGCATGTGACACTATCCACTCTATTACTACTGTTATGGCGTTGAAATGATGCTGCTCTATGCGGATTTTGTTGAAGGTGTCAAACACTAACATCTCGATCTTTTCTAACTATTCTTTTGAAATTTTTATATTCTACTTGCTTTTTTTGAAAATTTGTGTATTAAATGATGTTTAACGATAAATATCTTTCATCGGAGCTCAGACGGAAGAATTAACGAAATTTTTAAGGTACGATTTTACAGGCTATGAGTAGTATGAAAATGTCAATTCCCAGCGTAATATAACAACGGATTTATAATCCGCCAAAAGAAATGTCACGACATTACAACCTCAATCGTTAACGTTATCTGTTTATGTAGGGTAGTCTTCACTGTGAGTGTGACTTCCTTGCTGATTTGTATATGCGATAGTCACCGCTGAGCAAACTTTCAACTACCAAAGCGGAATGTACACAGCGACGTTTTTTAAATTCTGTTGCAGGATTTCCGCTAACAACACTCATCGGTTGAATATTTTTAACAACTACACTACCACTACCTACGACAGCCCCGTGTCCGATTTTCCTGCAAGAGGGAAGGACAAGAACATTCGTTGGCAACCATGCATAATCTTCTATTTCTATCCCATAGTATTTGTGTTCCCACTCGGGAGAGTCGATGTTATGCGATGTCGTTATAATCTCAGTTCCTGAACCTATAATAACATTGTTACCAATCTTTACTGGTGAGCGTAAGTCTATCTTGTCGGTTTGAATACTGACATGATTTCCTATGACAAGGTTTTTATTCGCTTTTTTGGCAAAAGACAGAGGCATGATGACACCTTCGCCTATTGTAGCACCGTTACGACGAGCAATCTTGACAGCCTTGTCATATTTGAAATGATGCTTCCAGCGTACTATAAGTCCAATATAATAGTGTAAAGCACTGCGTCTTGCCACATTTTCATGATAAGAAAGTGGCTTTTTAACACACACTACATTATTTTCCTCTGTCTGTTGATTACCCTTTCGGGGGGGTAATTTAACACGCGTCTCAACAGTGAAAAGATTATTATTTTGATATTCTGCATCGTATTTTGTTTAAAATTAAATTGTTAATAGCTTGTCTTTCTTGCTTGTTTATACCTAAAATGTAAATTACTGCACATAAGGCGATCGAATTAGCACATATTAATATTGACAATCCCCATAGTGTCTCACTTGTAATGGCTGCCAGCCCGTAACAAACGACAGAAGACAGCAATGCTACGGTTATGGTAGGTATGAAAATTTCTCTCATCATTTCATGTATCGCTATTTCTCCAACGCGAGTACCATACCAGACACGTAAAGCACAGGCAAAGATTTCAAAAATGACAATGATAAATATCATTATATCCGGCATTTTAGACCAACGTGCGACAATATAAGCGACAGGTATAACAAATAAATTGAACGCATCGGGAATAAGCATAAAGCGTGCTATCTTATTTGTGGCAAGCACAGCAGTGCGTATAGGTTCAAAGGCTGCGTAAGTAAGACTTAAGAATATTGTACATCTCATGAACGCAACAGCATATTCGGGTACATTTCCCAACCACAGACGAGCAATAATGTCTGTGCGGAACATAAAAGGTATAAGCAAAAAGAATATCATATAAACTTCAGCCTTGCTGCCTGTATATACAAGTTTGCGGTGTGTTGCATAGTCACCAACGGCATAGGTCTTCGTTATTTGAGGGCTTATTGCTTTAAAAATATTTTGCGCAAAGGACAATACCAAATTTTTTAATTGAAGAGCTATGGCATAGACTGCATTTAAAACTACTCCGAATGTCCAGTTGATTACAAGGGTAATCCCCTGACTTGTTACCATGTTTAATATACCAGATGTTGTTGATATGCCGGTAAATTTGATTATCTGACGCATCTGCTTCCAATCAAAAATTTTATGGTATTTTGATTCAGGTAACTTTATACGACAATAAATCTGATACACAAGTTGGATAGTCAAAGCTGTTGCTGTAGTCAATATACCATACATCATAAGACGCCCATTACTAAAGAAAGCAAGACTGTAAGCCACAAGACAACTAAGAACGACTTGAATAATACTTATAATAGCAAATACATCAATCTTTTCATGTGCTATAATCAATGCGTTATAAGGAATGGTAAACATATTGAACAAGCATGTAAAAGCCGATAACTGATATATCCAAAAAGCTGTGTTACGAATATTATCAGGTATGTTAAGAAAATTATTAAAAACAATAATACCGATAGTTTCAAGAAGAATAAACAAAACCCCACAAGAGATAACAATAACGTTTATGGATGAACAAAATACAAGATTAATATTGCCGTCTTTTTTCCCCATTTCAAATGTCAAGAAGCGCATTACAGCTGATGTTACACCGCCTGTAAACGTTGAACACATCGCAACTACGCTACCAACAACGTTATAAACTCCCATATTCTCAACACCAAGATTGTTTAATACCAATCTCGTAGTCCATAGGTTAAGCCATACGGTAAAAAGCATCCTTAAATATAACAATGCTGAATTTTTTGCAATTCTATTTTTTTCGTAATTTTCAGACATAATAAGCAAGTGCTAATTTTAGACACACGCCATTTTGAAGCATTTTCCAGGTGTCTATAATGGGATAAAATTATATTGTTTGAGAATACCAAGCAAAAATTATCACGACATCTGTCGGTCGCTTCATGTGGATACTAATTAACGTTCTATTTATTGATAGAGACAAGTGGAAAATTTTTGTAGAAATCTTCGTTAGTATCACAATTTTTGGTAATATACTTATCAAGTGTCGTCATAAACCATGCATAAACAAGTTGTATGCTTTGACGACCTTTTTTGTTTATAGGTACTTTGATTAGTTGGTCTTTGAAAGATTTGAAGATACCGAAGAGTTCTTTTTCTGACTTCTTTAATATAGCCAACTGCCGGTTAAATCTATCGTCAATCGGCCAAAAAAGATAACTCATAATACAGACAAAAGCGATTATAAAGTCCTGACATGATATTTTCCCGTTTGGCTTACGTATTCCTCTTTGCTCTACTTTGTTGACAAAGTCTTCATATCTGTTTGCCTTTTGGTCTTCAAAGAAATCATTCTTGTCAAAACCCATTTTTTCGTATTTGGGCAATATTACAAGATGTTCGTATGCGTTAAGAATCTGTGATGCTGCGTCATTATTTTCATTCAGAAATAGCCAGTGGAGAATGGGGTTCTTTCCACATTTATTTAGCATTATGCGATTGTCACCCATTATCAGATCTGTCTCTATATGTAGAAGTTCATGAGCTATCTTGTTGTCGGAGAAATAATCCATACAATAGACTACTGCATATCCTTTTGATTTTCTAATAGAAGCTTGCCAACAGTTTCTCTCGCTTTTCTCAAAGACAACAGGTATCTGTTTCTCAATTTTTGCGAGAAGTATTTGGTTTTCCACACACAGATTGTTTCTGTATTCAGATATTTGCATATTTCTCTTTATTAGATAATAATATTGATTTTGTCAGCATTAATTTGAATGTAGTCATCCTCCATCACAACTCTGCATTGGTCAAACATGTTTGTCTCTGCCGAGAAAATGTATTTTAATTATTTTTTTAATAAATTCAGCCATTGGCTTGAAATGTATGTTGTCTGTGTTTATTCCCAAGGGCTGTAAGGCTGACAATGCTTTGATCTTGTCTATATCAGTAAAGATGCTCACATACCATTGGATTGTAGCCGGATTCTTGTTTACAGAAACAATTTTCTCTAAATATGGCAAATCAACCTTTGAAAAAGAAAAGCCCCAAACATAGATGGTTCTGATGTCATGCAAGGCATTGAAATAATCTGCATTTGACGAGAGTATCTTTTTTACCGGTTTTATAGAGTCGGAATAATATGACTCCACAGATTCTGTAATGGCTTCATACTCCGGAAGATATTGTGTGTTGCCACGATACATTCGGTATATGGTGTCACGTTTGTAGTATTTTGTACCTTTCTTGTTGTAATACGGTCATTCATATCCCTTTGATTTCCACCACGTCTCAAATATCTTGTTTGTGTCTTCGGCGTGTCCTACCACGAGATTGCCGAATGGCTGTGTCATGACGCCATGTATATGGTTTATTTGTGATGCCGATATTCCATAATGATCTTCAAGGAATGTTGTGTAGTTGAATGTTAGAAACCTTGCATAGTCATCTATATAGAGCATTTTTTGTTTATAATCGTTGGGAGCGTGCAACGTGCATACCCATTTATGGAAGTCTTTTTTCAGATTGTCAAGAAGATTCTCTGCCTGAGAGCGTGCTATGTCGCCACCTAACATTATGTCTGCCATAGTCCGGTCGTCGGGGTCTGACTTCGTATCGGGTAAAAAGAGCTCTCCTGCTCCAAGAAAATAGTCGCGGTTGACATATGCCATGCTTGTTTCAAAGTCTGACCATATTGCTTTGTAGTCGCATACGGTTTCGTATATGTCAAGCGTTTCGGGGGCGTGTTTGTTGAGCCATTTGCAGAATGACGAATATGAACTGTCTACGCCATGATGCAGATCGAAACCGTTACCTATGATATACAATACGTTGTCTGACATCTCCGTTAAATTTAATCAGTGTTCAGAATAGAACAGCTTTACAACCTAATGATAGCTCCTACGGATTAGATCTTTTTAGATGCTCAGCGGATTTGGCATCGCCTTCTAAGGAGAAAGACTAAAAGTCAAATCTCTGCGGACATGTTTAGACTTCCGGCCTAATGGTTACTTTACCCTTAAACCATTAACTTAGTTATCGTTATTGTTTTGTGTAGCCGAGACAGGTGGGATGTTTGAAATATCGCCATGAGTCGTTGGCTTGAAGTTCTTTCATTCCCTTTAATGCGTATTGTTGTACGTTACCGCGAAGGTGTGGCTTTAATGTTTCAAACACTTGTGTGCACAACGCATCAACAGGATTTCCTGATGTTATATAGTTGTAATGGTCGTCGGTGACAAAATGTTCTGATGCGGCTTGGGCTATCTGAAGAAAGAGAGTCAAGGCGGAATATACCGAACCGCCATCGACGAGCCGCCCGACTTCAGTAGCGTATGTTTCAAGGTTTGCGGCTATTGTCTGCATTGTAGCCTCACCCGTTGGTGGAATGAAACATTTGTCAATGTCGCTGTTGTGTGTTATGACCGTCGGCGCATCGGACACCGGAGTTTTGTGTAATAACACATGACGTTGCAGCAGTTGTCGCCACATCAACAGACGGGTGCCTTGCCATAGTTCTACCGCTGCCGATGATACTATGGAAATGAAGCGGTCAAGACTTTCTGTCAGATTGTCTGTTTTTGTTATTGTCATTGTAAACCCTCCGATGTTACCCGTTTTCTCAAACTTGAATTCTTCATTGCAAAGTAGTGAATACATGTGCTTGTATCTCTTTGTTTTGAGCGATTCAAGAAAAGAAGTATGGGCAGCAGAATCGAGTAGGGCATAGTGGTCGTAGAAACCGTTCCATGGCGCAACAGCCTTATATGTTTCTGTTGTCGAGCCGTCGGCGTTGGCAGTGCGCTGCGTAAACAGTGCTATATGCGCGAAATATTCATAATCGTCGTCATCAACCGGATTGTATTTGTCTTTTTCATATTCGTCTGTACGGAAGTGACTTCTGAGATTGACACGTTTTATCAGCTCCGTAAAGTTGCGGTGGGCGAGGCTTACGCTGTCTTGTCCTATCGGTATATCTACTCCCGATGTTGGCGTTAGAAAGGGCCGTATGGGAGTGTCGGGAATGAGTTCGTTAAGAGCTTTATCCATACCCGATTTGTCTGATAAGAAATAATCGGAAAGTGTTGCGAGGCTGATGCGTACGACAGTGTCAAGAGATGATAACAACGAATGATTACGGGTAATTGTGTAGTCTTTTATAAGTTTGCGAACCATAAGTGGTGCATCATCGGGATGTCCGTGTTTCTGGAAGTGTGCTGTAAGAATATCTATAGCACGCCATGCACCTATGGTTTTTGCCTGTTCTCCTTGAGAAGCTTCGCGCTCGACAACCATGTCGTAACGACGTATGTCCGGAATGCAGAGACAGAGACTGTTGCCGAAACGTATAATGAATTTTCTGTCTTTACGGCCGTTGGTCTTCATCTGATGGACGATACCGCGCCAGCCTTTCATTGGACCTGTTACGATACGGACAATGTCTTTATCGCGTACCAAATCGGCATAATGTTTGTCTAATATGGTAAATCCTTCTATGGTGTTGGCTATCCGTTCATTATAGAAAATGAACCGTTGCATGTCTTCATCGGGGACTATGGCCTGACGCAACATGTCTGCGAAAGATATGTTTTCGGTGTTATGACACAACAGGCGTATATTGCTGTATAGGGTCTTCTCTTCTGTCGTGCCTGTTTTTGAATCATAGACGTTTTCTTTATATTTCAGTGTGCCGCGATGTGAGAATAAGTTGTTAAACAGCGGTAATGATTGTGTAATTTGGTCTTCTGTAACCGCGATGTTAATGAATATTATACCGGAAATGGCGGGGCGGAAACGATATTTCACATTTGACTCTTCGTCGGCATGTGACAGTCGGCACAAAGGAAGATACACGTCTTTTACTTCCTTATGCTTGGCAAGAATAAAATCCTTTGCCTGCTGCTCCTTTGAGGGACCTGTCCTTAGCACCAACCACATATTGTTTTACTAAAAATTTGAATTGTATTTCACATACGAAAAGTACGGATTATACGGATTTCCTCATTTTCCCACAGAGTCCTGTGGATTGAGTGATTTTTGGCTTTATATAACCATCACCGAGCGTTAATATCCAACAGAGAAAAGCTTCTACCACCAAACGAGTACGGGCTATAAAGACATAACAAAAGCGAGGGTTAATTTGTGTTAAGCGGCTTCTCATGACATATATTTCTTTATCTCCCCGTAAAAGTGCGCTTTTACGGACTATCGTGTATTAAAACAAATCACAGCATAAGCAATCAACAGACTAACTTCCACCAATTGTCAATGCTTGTATGTCATGTGGCGGCAAATTTTTGTTATACAGTTACGCCAGATGTTTGTATTATCCATATCTAAAACATTTTATGTGTTGGTCATGTTTTTTAGGATGTGTTACTCTTTTATAGAGTAGTGCAACATCTATATAGATATTAATCTCTGCAAAATTACAAAATTAATTTTGAATTAATGTTTTATAAATAAATATTTATTTATAGCTCAAATTATTTTTTATTGAATATTTCAAGCGATTATTTTTATCGTGTGAGTTGATTATCGCTATAACAAAGGACTTTTATATTATTCTGGTTGCACTACTCTATAAAAGAGTAATGCAACATTTCTGTTTAAACTTTGATTTTGAGGGCTTTTAAGACAATCTCGTTTGCCTTGTCAACGTCTGACATATCTACTGAATCAAGATAAATGTTTGTCGTTTTCTCAGAATCGTGTCCCATGCCTCTGCTTATGATCGAAGACGGTATATTGCTTTTTCTGGCAGCCGTCGCCCATGAATGGCGTGCCACATACATGGTGAGTTTGACCGGTATGCCAAGACGTCTGCCTAAGTTTATGAGATGACGATTGATGCGTTGATTTGCCGTTATGTACTGTCTGTGGACGTCTTGTGACATGCCGGTTATTATAGGAAACAGAAGCAACGATTTCTTGTCGGAATATCGTTTTATTATTTTTCGCATCATTGTATTGCTTTTTATTTGCATAAGCTGGTGGGTCTTACGGCGGTCGTAACACAGAATGTCGTCCTTCATGTTTGTTTGTTTCAGAAATGCTATATCGACAAAAGACATACCTCGTGTACAAAAGGAGAACATAAACATATCTCTGGCGAAAGAATCTTCCGGGGAGTCGGAGAGGTCTGCCTTATACAACCGGCGGATGTTGTCTATTGATATCGCTCTGTGGACGGTCTTGTCAATGCCTGTATATACATTTCGAAAAGGATTAGAGCCGTAAGGTGCAAGATTCAAGGCAACGGCGCGATTGTATATGGCATGGAGATTGCGCATATAATATGATGTCGTGTTGCGGCAGAGGCCTTTTTCTAACAACCATTTCTCGTAGGACATCATCAACGCCTCGTCAAGTCGGAAGAATGGCAAGTCTTCTTCCCCGTGAAACCGCATGAAGCTGCGAAGCGAAGAGGCGTATTTTTCTGCCACCGGTTTGCCGGCAAGCGACAGTTTGGTTATTGTCTGCGTGCAAAAGATATAAATCCTATCTCTTGTTCTACTGTCTGTTTGTTAATCAGTAGATTAAGTAATGGTAAACGTTTGAATTTAAGCATGGTGTAATAAAAATAAAATAACAAATATAATACAAAACTCAATTCAAAAGCAATAACAGAACATTACCTTCGCCGGGATAATAAATCCCTGCGAACCAAAGTGTATAGTGCAAATAAGTTTGTCCTATGCCTTCTAAGGAGGAGGAAAACGAAAGATCAAATCCGCAATATAGTAACACACGGAGAGGGGGCTAATATGCCCTGACCGCTGTATTCAAGGTAAGGAGAATGTTGTCAGCAGCACATACGGATAACTCTGATTGATTGTCATACTTACAGTAATTTTCATTATAGATTTTTGAGAAATGAAAATGATTGTGTCTGTTTCAGTTGCACACAAAAACCATTCTTTCGGTAGGTTTTGTAAGTTATTGAGAATTAATAAAAAAGTGCAGATTGTCTTGTTGGGTGAAAGACAATCTGCACTGTGGTAATAAGTATTTGTTATGACTTTGTATTACCAAAGATTTAGTCTTTTTTCTTTTGGTATATACATTTTGTCGTTTTCTTTCACATTGAATGCTTCATACCATGCGTCGATATGAGGTAAGGCTCCGTTAACTCTCCACATGCCGAGAGAGTGAGGGTCGCTCTTTGTGCGGTTGCGCATCTCTGCTTCTGTAATGTTTGCCGCCCATACGCCGGCGTAAGCGAGGAAAAATCGCTGGTCGGGAGTAAGACCGTCAATGTCGCTCAATGTAACATCTTTTGTCGCGTTTTTATAGGCGTTGTAAGCAACCTGCAGTCCTCCATGGTCTGCAAGGTTTTCGCCGAGCGTAAACCTTCCGTTGGCATTAAGGTCAGGAAGAACCTTGATATTTGAGAAGAAATCGGCATACTCGTCAGCTCTCTTGTTGAAGTTTTCAGAGTCGCTTGCTGTCCACCAGTCGGTCATATTGCCGTCTTTGTCATAATGGCGACCTTGATCATCGAAGCCATGAGTCATTTCATGACCTATAACGACACCAATGGCTCCATAATTGAAAGCATCGTCGGCTTCGGGGTCAAAGAACGGTGCCTGCAATATGCCGGCAGGGAAGCAAATCTCGTTAGTTGTAGGATTGTAATATGCGTTTACTGTCTGTGGAGTCATGAACCATTCTTCTTTATCTACCGGTTTTCCGGCTCTGTAATCGTTGTTCCATTTGAGCCAATAGCGGCGACAGTTAAGCACATTCTCATAATAAGACAGTTTGGGATCAACACTGAGACCTGACATGTCTTTCATTTTATTCGGATAACCTATCTTGACATAGAACGTAGCCAACTTGTCGAGAGCCGCTTGTTTGGTTTCGTCGCTCATCCAATCCTGTTCCTTAATTCTCTCGGCAAGAGAAATCTGCAGGTTTTTAACCAGAGTCTCCATGCGTTGTTTTGAAGAAGCAGGGAAGTATTTATCAACATAAATCTTTCCGAGTGCTTCGCCCATTAATGTTTCAATTTGAGACGTTGAACGTTTCCAGAGAGGGTAGTTCTCTTTACGTCCGGACATAGTCTTGCCGAAGAAGTCAAAATTAATTGCAATAACATCGTCGCTCAAGAAGTTGACAGACGTCTGTATGATGTCAATCTCCATACAGGCTTTCATCTCTTCAACTGTCATGTCAGCCAACACTTTGTCTGCACTTTTCATGAAATCAGGCTGTCCGACAACGAGCTCGTTAAAATGTTCTGTTTTAACGCCGCTGGCATTAAGGAGTTTTCTTAGCGGCACGTTAGGATATCTTGCTTCGAAGTCAGCGAGTGTCATCTTATTGTAGTTGGCTTCTACATCGCGAAGTTCGGTCCTTGACTTTGACACTTTGGCAAGAGCGGTCTCAATTTTCATTATGCTTTCCATTTTCTTGGTTGCGACGGATTTGCTGAAACCGAATTTGGAGAATATCTCTACCAAGTAATTCTTATAGGCTTCTCTTATCGCCGTTGTTGCCGAGTCGTTGTCAAGATAATAGTCTTTCAGACCCAATGTCAGTCCGCCTTGATTAACGTTCAGAATATTCATCTTTGCATTTTTCTCATCGGCTGAAAAATATACACCCATAGGGAGTCCGTAAGCGAACAATGAATATTTTAGCTGTAGTTGAGAAAGAGCCTTTTTGTCTTTGGCACTTTCAACCTCATTAATAATCGGCATTACCGGTGCTACCCCTTCTTTGTTGCGTCTAACGGAGTCCATCGCAAGTTTGTAGAAATCGCTGAGCTTTTGTTCAACGGTGCCGTTTGCATAAGTATTGTTCTGCAGTTCTGTGAGAATATTGTTGATGCGCTTGTTGTTATTCTCTCCAAGTTGATCAAAACTGCCAAATCGCGAATAAGCGGCGGGTAGGGGATTGTTCTTTTTCCAACCGCCACAAGCATATTGATAGAAGTCGGTAACCGGCCTTACGCTATTGTCGAGATTTGCAAGGTCAATACCTGACTTCAACTGCCCTTGTGCGTCAACTGCAACAGGCGTTGCCGCAAAAAGCACTACTGAAATAAAATGTTTCATTTTCATACTTAAAAATTTTTGTCATTATACTTCTTTGTTATTTTATATTTTCGAGTTGTTCTGATAGTTGTTCCCAACGTTCAATCTCTTTGTCAAGACATTTCTTTATTTCCGTATATTCAGTAACGAGAGTTATGTCGCTGGCATTTTCAGGCTGACAGAGCAGGGCGTCAAGTTCACTCAGACGGTTTTCCATTTTCTCTATTTTATTTTCGGAATCCTTGACTTCTTTTTCTGCCTTGCGTACCTTTTTTATCTGTTCTTTATGCTTCTCATAAGACTCTTTATCTGAAACGGTTACAGATTTCTGTTCATCTGTTTTTGTAATATCATTTTGTGTCACAGGCAAAGACTGCAGTACGTCAAGCGAATCAATGTTTTTGTTTTGCAGAAAATCATATATTCCACCGAGATGTTCAGTCACTTTTCCACCGCCAAACTCATAAACTTTTGTTACGAGCCCGTCGAGAAATTCTCTGTCGTGGCTAACGATAATAGCTGTTCCATCGAAGGCTTTTATCGCTTCTTTAAGCACATCTTTCGACTGCATGTCAAGATGATTTGTCGGTTCGTCAAGAATAAGCATGTTCACCGGTTCAAGCAGCAACCTTATCATTGCAAGACGGCTACGTTCGCCACCGCTGAGAACTTTTACTTTCTTCTCAGATTCTTCGCCTCCGAACATGAAAGCACCAAGAATATCATTTATTCTTAGACGGATGTCGCCTCTTGCAACCCTGTCGATAGTATCAAAGACCGTGATATTTTCATCCAGCAGCTGTGCCTGATTCTGAGCAAAATAGCCGATTTGCACATTATGACCTATTTTAAGGCTGCCGTCAAAGTCTATTTCGTTCATTATACATTTGATGAGTGTTGATTTTCCCTCACCGTTTTTCCCGACAAAAGCAACTTTTTCGCCACGTCTTACAGACATGCAGACCTTGTCGAAAACAAGATGCTTGCCGTAGGTCTTGCCTACATTATCGCATGTTAAGGGGAAATCGCCGCTGCGAAGGCAGGGTGAGAATTTCAGCCGAAGGGCACTGTTGTCAACTTCATCTATCTCGATCGGGACAATCTTTTCCAATTGTTTTATACGGCTTTGCACCTGTACGGCTTTTGTCGGCTTATATCTGAAACGTTCAATAAAGTCCTTTATGTCGGCAATTTCTTTCTGTTGGTTTTCATATGCCCTTATTTGTTGTTCCCGACGTTCAGCCCTCAATTTGACATATTCATTATATTTGACTTTATAGTCTATGACCTTACCGCAAGTAATCTCAAGAGTCCTGTTAGTCACATTGTTGATAAACGCCCTATCATGGCTGACAAGAACGACAGCTTTTGCAGATTGTGCCAAAAACTGTTCAAGCCATTGTATGCTCTCTATATCAAGATGATTGGTCGGTTCGTCGAGCAAGAGCACATCGGGTTTGGAAAGAAGAATCTTCGCAAGCTCTATTCTCATGCGCCAACCGCCGCTAAATTCGGTTGTCGGCCTTCCAAGGTCATCTCTTGTAAAGCCAAGTCCTGACAACGTGCGTTCTATTTCAGCTTCGTAGTTGTCGGCTCCCAACATCATATAGCGTTCGTGTTCAACGGAGAATTTATGCACAAGATCCATATATTCGTCGCTGTCATAGTCGGTACGTTCACCTAACTGTCTGTTAAGCATGTCTATCTTGTCTTTCAGCTCCGTTATTCCGGCAAAAGCCTTGCGGGCTTCTTCTCTGACAGTAGTGCTGTCTTGCAGATTCATAACCTGTGGAAGGTATCCGATAGTAGTGTCCGACGGCACAGATACATTGCCGGATGTAGGTTTCTGTATGCCGTACAATATTTTCAGCATTGTTGATTTGCCGGCACCGTTCTTGCCGACAAGCGCGATACGGTCTCTGTCATTGATGACGAAACTTACATCTTTAAACAATGGCTTTACGCCAAACTCAACCTTAAGTCCTTCAATAGATATCATCTTATATCCGTGTGTGATTTTTACTGCTACTCTTGTGTTGTAAATGTGCAAAATTAAACATTTCTTTTTTCATAGCAAAATAATGATTGTTAATTACCAGGAACAAAGTATTGTCAAAAAGACAGCACGCTCTCCTGTCAGGCATATTTTCAGTGCCATTTTCAGCTATTCTATATAGATAAAAGTCATTTGTAGTGTTACGGCAGAAAAGCGGATTGAGAATTATTTTAAAGTTTTAATGAAAATGAAGATAAATAAAGAGTGCCATGATTTGATAAATCTTATTTACTTATGATTATAAAATTGAAATAAAAGCATTATCTTTGCTGAGCTAAATTTTTAATATCTAAAAAACAAACTGTTATGTTAAGTGAAAAAAGGAGCAGTATGCTTCACGGAGTATTGCTCATTACATTGTTTTCATGTGCCGCTTTTTATATTGGCGACATGAGTTTTGTAAAAGAACTTTCATTAAGTCCGATGATTGTCGGTATAGTGCTCGGTATGCTTTACGCCAACAGTCTTCGCAACAACCTGCCGGAGACATGGGTGCCGGGCATAAAGTTCTGTTCAAAGCGTATCTTGCGCATCGGTATAATATTATATGGTTCCCGTTTGACGCTGCAAAATGTTATGGAAGTTGGTCTTCCTGCCATTTGTATAGACGCCATTGTTGTTGCCGTAACGATATGTGGCGGAATACTGATCGGCAAAATGCTAAAGATGGACAGCAACATTGCTTTACTTACATCTGTCGGCAGCGGTATATGCGGTGCTGCGGCTGTTCTTGGTGCTGAATCTGCCATTAAGGCAAAACCATATCAGACTGCTGTCGCCGTGTCAACGGTCGTTATCTTCGGAACAATAGCAATGTTTCTGTATCCGGCACTTTACAACAACGGCATAATTGAACTACCGGCACAATTAATGGGAATCTTTACCGGTTCTACTGTACATGAGGTTGCCCATGTTGTAGGTGCGGGCAACGCTATGGGCGAAAGTGTCTCACAACCGGCAATTATTGTCAAGATGATACGCGTGATGATGCTTGTCCCTGTGCTGCTCGTAATCGGCTTTTTCATGATGAGAACGGTACAGACAGCGACAGGAAAAGGAGAGCGTGGAAAAGTTGATGTGCCATGGTTTGCAGTTCTTTTCCTTGTTGTCATAGGTTTTAACTCTCTTGATCTTTTGCCCGAAAGCGTCGTTAACTTCATCAATACATTCGACACCTTCCTTCTTACTATGGCTATGACTGCTCTTGGCGCTGAGACGAGCATAGACAAGTTCAAGAAAGCCGGTTTCAAACCGTTCCTTCTTGCACTCATACTTTTTGTGTGGCTTGTAGGCGGAGGGTATTGTCTTGTAAAATACGTTGCACCTTTGATATAATGAAGGTTTTATGCTAAGAAAGAGTGTAATTCTCCTGTCTGTCTTGTTGTCAATATGCGCTAAGTCATCGTATGCAGCTGAACATTGGGGCAAGATTATTGATGAGCGTCACGACTCTATTCTTGCCGTAATAAAAGGTGCGCCACAATGTCTTCCTGAGGCGCAGGAACAAAGAAGCATGATGATAACCGACTTTGGTGCCAAAGTGTATGATGAAATCAAACAAACTGACTGCAAGCCGGCATTTGACAAAGCAATGAAGAAAGCCCTAAGGACTAAGGGCGGACTTCGCATAGTGGTGCCAAAAGGCAAATGGTTTGTTAAGGGGCCGATACATCTTGTAAGCAATGTTACACTTGAGATTAAAGAAGGAGCACGGCTCTTGTTCAGCGATGACCCAAAAGATTATTTGCCAATGGTAAAGACATCATGGGAGGGTAATTTCTGCTTTAACTATTCACCTTTTATCTATGGTTATAATATTGAGAATGTTGCTATTGTAGGTAAAGGTGTTATTGACGGCAACTGTATAAACTCTTTCCCTTTATGGCGAAGCAACCAAAAGAAAGACCAGCAGAAGCTGAGAAGCCAATGCCATAACAACATACCCTACGCCGAGCGCAAGTATGGAGAAGGACATTTGCTCAGACCCCATCTCATACAGTTGTACGGATGCCGTAACATTACACTTGAGGGCGTATTTATCACTAATAGTCCTTTTTGGTGCTTACATCTTCTGAAGTCAGAAAATATTGTGTGTCGCAATCTGCGCTATGACGCAAAACTTGTGAACAATGACGGCATTGATCCCGAAATGTCGAGAAATATCCTGATTGAGAATATTGATTTCAATAACGGTGATGACAACGTAGCTATAAAGGCAGGACGTGACAATGACGGATGGAAAGAATCATGCCCTTCCGAGAATATTATAATTCGCAACTGTCGCTTCAAGGGACTTCACGGTGTAGTTATTGGTTCAGAGATGAGTTCAGGAGTAAGGAATGTCTTTGTTGAAGACTGCACTTACGGAGGATACAACAAGCGTGCGCTGTATATGAAGACAAATCCGAATCGTGGTGGTTTTATTCATGATATTTATTTCCGCAACTGCCGTTTTGGCGAAGTTGAAGACTTGTTTTATATAACCTCAATGTATGCCGGAGAAGGAGCCGACGACAATCACTATACGGACATCCATGACATACACATTAAGGACATTAAAGCGACTAAGGTTAACAATGCTGCGATAGTACTGCAAGGTACTGATGCAAAACCACTAAAACATATCTCGTTTGAACGAATTGATGTTGAAGAGTGTAAGATTGGGTTCTCAAGCGTTAACGCCCCTGATGTGACACTTACTGATTGTAATTTGGGCGGTAGGGTAAATACCGCACCGTCACAAGCATCAAAACACGACAAACTGTTTGAGTAGAGCCTTGCGAAAAGGAAATTAGATAGCCGTAGGCGATGCCTACGGCTTTTTTGCAGACATCTATGATTAAAAGTTAAATGTTCAGCTTTCTATGCTAAATGGTTGATAGTAATATCTTTCACAGTTAAAGACATTATTAACTCCAATGATAGTCACCTTGCCTGCATTTTTTCAAATAATCGTTTTATACTTAGTTGTAAATTTTATATTGGTTATCGATTGTCTACCACAACATGACACCATACGGAATGAGCTTAGGGCAGACTATGTGCAGATACAGCAAGACTTGCGCCCTGCTGTATCCTCGAGACATTCCTGTCAGCCCGTTTGCCGACAATCACCACTTTCCGCGCTCGTTCAGCCCACCACGCTATAAATCCTCACATCAGGGTCGGTCTGGAAATAGGGTTTCAGTTCTACCACGACATCCTGATTGAAGAGGTAGGACGAGAGATAACCCTCGGCTTCAGCCACGGACGAAAATCCGTGAAGCACCTGCACGTCTTCCCCACGCACAAGGAGTTGCTTGCTTACCGCACCGGCTATGGTGTCGAGGAACGGCTGGCAATACTTCGTGTAAACTGCCGCAGCAG
>JBJFGK010000063.1:0-3923 GCA_051892655.1 Prevotella sp.
AACAATTGTATTCTTAGCGGATATCAAGACACATACAAATCAAATGTGGCTTCAAGAGGGTATTTTACAAATTGTACTATATCAGGTGCAACAGATTTCATTTATGACGCCGGACTTGAATGGTTTGAAAATTGTGAAATTCTTTGCGTAAAAGGAGGCGGATACATTACGGCTCCGGCAGAAAGCAGCATGCCTATGACAAAAGCTCTCAATCCTTCTTTGAGCACTACATCATTCTATCCCGGATTATTTTTCCGTAATTGTAACATAACGGCTGAAAGCGGCGTAAGCAACGGTGCATATTATTTAGGTCGCCCATGGAAAGAAAGAGGCGGAGCGATGTTCATTGGCTGTAAATTAGGTTCACATATAAATACGCTCGGTTGGCAGGATTGGAACAGTAATGGAGCCAAGAGTTCTTTATGCGAATACAAAAACCTAACACCCGAAGGAAACTTAATAGACACTTCTTCACGCGCTTCTTTCAGTTATCAAGCCACAGACGAAGAAGTTGAAGCATATATGAATCCGGAATTCATCTTCAGCAAATTCTCTGACGTTCCGTTTAACTATTCCAAAATATTGCTTGGTGCCGCTGCACCGATGAATTTTGTTATAACCCCCACTGAAATCAAATGGGAAAGCGATGACAACGCAGCCGGTTACATTATATACAAAGACAACAAGTTCTTTGAATTTACCACAGAAGCAAGTCTTACAAAAGAAGCTGACGACCAAAGCGCATATAGCATTGCGTCGGTATCAAAACAAGGTGTTGTGTCAAAATCGGTAAAACCGTCTGATGCAGAGCGTATTCTTGCTTTCCCGACAGCAGAAGGCTTCGGCAAATACACCACCGGCGGACGTGGAGGCAAAGTTGTCAAAGTAACAAATCTCAACGATAGCGGAGAAGGGTCACTTCGTTGGGCTTTCTCGCAATATCAAGGCGAGCCGATAACCATTGTTTTTGAAGTTAGCGGAGAGATTGTTCTTACGGATATGTTGAGAATCAGTCGTGCCGACTGGACTCTTGCCGGACAAACAGCACCGGGAGAAGGTATCGTTATTACACACAACAAGGTTAACTTTGGCGGTTCACAAAACTTTATTGTTAGAAATATCCGTTTCCGCGTAGGTCAAAAGAATACAGCCGGAGAAATATACGCAGAATCGGCAGTAGGTGCCGAAAACTGCGCAAACTTCATATTTGACCATTGTTCCATTGGTTGGTCGGTAGAAGAGACTATGGACACACAAGACAGCCACTTCTTAACCGTTCAAAACAGTATCATACACGAAGGACTTTACAATGCCGGTCACTCTAAGGGAGCACGTGGATATGGTTGCCAATGGGGAGGTTCTCCCGCAACTTATTACCACAATCTGTTGGCGAACAACAAGTCACGCAGCCCACGATTTAACGGAGCAAGAGGAGAAGACTATGTAGTGTTTATGGAATATATTAACAACGTAAACTACAACTGGGGCAGCACAGGAGCTTGTTATGGCGGTGAAAACACGGCAGACATTACATCTTACAACGGTCTTAACTCTGCACATGAGTGTAACTTCATAAACAACTACTACAAAGCCGGTGCAGCTTGTAGCGCAAGCGGTTCAAAATTCTTCTCATCAAGCTATGCAAGAAGCGGAGCGACATCATGGGCTCCTGCGAAATGGTATGTCAACGGAAATGTAATGGAAGGTAACACAACTGCTACATCTAACAACTGGACAGCCGTTAGCGTTGATACATATACGTTGGATGACATCCGCGCAAATGAGCGAATTGTAACATCTACACCATATTACAAATATTCTGTTGCAGGCAATGTCGGAACATACGATCCAACCATGTACATGATATATGACTATGAAACAGCCGAACAAGCATACGAAAGTGTTGCCAACAATGTAGGTACCGTTAATCGTGATAAAGTTGAACAACGCATCATAAATGACATGCGTCGCGGAGCTTCAACTTACGGAGGAGCTACCATAGGAGCAGGCAAAGGTATTATTGACACCGAAAATGACGCGGAAGGATTTTTTGCTTACTCCACAGATTATGTGGTTCCAACGGATACTGATGGAGACGGCATGCCTGACACATGGGAACAACAACACGGACTTGACCCGAATACGGCAGACCAAAACAAGACAAACCCGCAAGGCTATACTGCCCTTGAGGTTTATCTCAATTCACTAATGGGAGAAACTTTGTCTGACAACTTCACTACCGATATAAACAATCTGAAGATTTCACGTTTTGACATAAAATACGACAAAGCGAGTCAAACCATTTCGGTAAATGACAATGCCTTAGGTGCAACACTTCGCATTTTTGACACCGGCGGAAACTTGATTATGAGCAAGACAATAACCTCATCAAACATAAGTATTCCACAGTCTGCACCTTCTGTAATGCTCATACAAGTGGAAGGCAAAAATCTCACTCCAAGAATGTTGAAAGCTATTAAATAACACATTTCACACAAATACAATTACAAAAATAAGGAGTAAGAGTTTCGGACTCTTGCTCCTTTTTACTTAATACGTCATATAAATTAAATTATATTTTTATTGTCAAGTCATTGTTTTTTCTTAACTTTGCATCCAAATTCGCTTGTTCATAATTCATGAATAAGACAAACAAGACCACCTAATTTTAATAATATTCAAAAAATGGCCGCAACAAAGCAAATAAAAACAGCATTGGTATCTGTATTTCACAAAGACGGATTAGATGAACTTCTTGCCAAGCTCAACGCTGAAGGGGTGAAATTTTTATCTACCGGAGGTACTCAGAAATTCATTGAATCACTTGGTTATGAATGTCAGACAGTAGAGAGCATTACATCTTACCCATCAATTCTTGGAGGACGTGTAAAAACACTTCATCCTAAGATTTTCGGAGGAATATTAGGACGTCGAGACAATGCCAATGACAAAGAACAAATGGGACAATATGACATACCGGAAATTGATTTGGTTATTGTTGATTTATACCCTTTTGAACAGACTGTTGCCAGTGGAGCAGGCGAAGCGGACATTATTGAGAAAATTGACATTGGTGGAATTTCTCTCATACGTGCCGGAGCAAAGAATTTCAACGATGTTGTTATTGTTCCAAGTAAGACCGAATATTCTCTCCTTTTGGATATTCTTAACAAAAAAGGAGCACAAACCGACATTGAAGATCGTAAAATGTTTGCAGCACGTGCTTTTGGAGTAAGCAGCCATTATGATACAGCCATCCACGAATGGTTTTGCAAATAAACATTTGTTGAAGAACAATAATAAAGAATTAAATATTTAAGAGAAATGGGATTTTTTTCTTTTATGCAAGAAATTGCGATGGATCTTGGTACAGCCAACACTATTATTATCAGCGATGACAAGATTGTAGTTGACGAACCTTCCGTAGTTGCACTTGACCGTCGCACAGACAAGATGATAGCAGTCGGTGAAAAAGCTAAGATGATGTATGAGAAGACTCATAACAACATCCGCACCATACGTCCGCTGAAAGACGGAGTTATTGCCGATTTTACGGCTTGTGAACAAATGATGCGAGGTTTGATAAAAATGGTACATACCGGTAGTCGCCTGTTTTCGCCTTCACTACGTATGGTTATCGGTGTCCCTTCGGGATCTACAGAAGTTGAATTAAGAGCCGTAAGAGACTCCGCAGAACATGCAGACGGACGTGATGTATATCTAATATTCGAGCCTATGGCTGCAGCTATTGGTATTGGTATTGATGTGGAAGCACCAGAAGGCAACATGATAGTAGATATTGGTGGCGGAAGTACAGAAATAGCAGTCATTTCTTTAGGAGGTATAGTGTCTAACAATTCAATACGCATTGCAGGAGATGATCTCACAACAGAGATACAAGAATATATGAGTCGTCAACATAA
>JBJFGK010000064.1:0-13916 GCA_051892655.1 Prevotella sp.
GTATTATCCTTCCATAATATACACTTCCGAAACCGGACATTTAACATGTTCTACCAATGTCGGAATCGGATTTCTCTCATGCTGTGCCGTCCCATAAAACGGCTTTTATCAACATAAGTATTAATACCATTGATACGCCCCTTTGATGTATATTGCCAGATTATATAATCCCTGCCATCTGCAAGTTGGGGTTCTTCCGGCGAATATTGGGCTATCATGAGTTTATAAGAGTCTATCTTCCCTCTTAAATGTTTATTATAGAAATTCGTATATGTATATAACAATGGTTTTTGTTTGTATGCTTCTTCCACTAAATCAAGAAATTTGAACAGGGAATCACAAAATTCATCTGTCGATAAGCCCCCCGTTGTTTCTATATCTATCATCGGCAGCAAGTCTTGATCACCCGGACGACATTGCGATTTGAAGTTTTCCAATTGCAATTGCAGTTCTGACTTTGGTCTGAAGAAATGATACGACCCCACTTTAAGCCCATATCGATGGGCAAGATCTATATTACGTTCATAGGTCTTATCAATATGTGTACCTCCTTCCGTAGCTTTTAGATAAACAAAAGCCATTTTGCTATTATCGCCTACATGTTCCCAGAACACCTCGCCTTGATAATGGCTAAGATCTATGCCATGTATATGCCTGCAAGTATCCTCACATTGGATATAAATGCTTTCTTGGGCGTAAGACTTGTTGGCTAATAATATACATAAAAGAAGTAATATATAAGATTTCATTATGGTCTTTAGTGATTTGATATGACAACTTTGTATAGTAGTCATATAATTATAATGGGTGCAAAGTTACTGCTTATAAATGTCAATGACAAATAAATTAAATTTATTTAAGGCGTTAAGAAACATAACAAGTCCCTCGTTATTCCCGACAAAGCATAGGGTTTTATTCTTCAATATTGGTAAGTTTTGTTATTCCGTTGGAAAAAAAACGACAGCTGACTTCAAGCGGACAATATGAAAAGAACTTCAATCTGGGAGAGATTTTCTTTTCATTAAGACTGTTTTCTGCCTCAGATACATCATCGCCTTCTTTGCGTAACATCTTCAAATTATTGTTCAGATACTTCGGTATAATTGTCTTGGCACGCCCCGTAATCTTTTTTACGAACGGCAGTTCTTTAACTTCAAAACCGAAAACAAGCACAAGACAACTGCCAACCAAATTCATTATACGTCTCATTCTCAATGATTTTATCCATTTATCAGCTTTGACAAAATCTATTTTGTCGCCTGTCGACCTAAGATAATTACCTAATTCTATCAAAGATTGAAAATTAACATCATTTGCTAAAATGTCATTTGCACATCTGACAGATAGTGTAAGGAATGTAAGAGTCTCTATTGACGTATCTATACTATGTATTTCCGTATATTTAATTCTTTTTAGTTTAGCATTGAAAATAAGACAAGAAAACTTTTCAGACTGCTCTTCCGTCTGATTTTTATTAAAAGTTGTCGCTTCATTATCAAACGCTGTCATGTTGGAAATCTGTTGCGACACTTTAACGGGAATAATTCCCGAAGAAGATTCTGCCGTATGCCCGATTGCGGAAGCGACAATTTCTGACACATGATTAAGTTGCGCCAATTTCAAAAGTCTGTTCCATTTATATTCAGACATACATTCTAACGTCTCAGAAGTGCCGAAAGCACCCGAAGACAACAGCTTGATAAAGTTTCTTGATATTACATGCATAAACTTAACGATCTATTCCATATATGTGGTATATATAACCACATGCACAAAACAACATTTATGAAAACTTGTCAGTTTCCCGATTTGTATCGGAAAACTGACAAGACAATATATTCCTAAATATTACAAAGTCACTCCATTCTTGAAGATTGAAATCTCTCTGTAGCCGTTTTTCTCGTTGCAAGTCTGCTCTCCATTGGCAACAGCAATTATCTTGTTGATGAATTTCTTAAGAAGAGTCTTCATATCTGTACCATCTACAAGTTCTCCGGCATTAAAATCAATCCAGTTTGCCTTGTTTTTGTAAAGGTTACTATTAGTGGAAACCTTCATAGTTGGTATGAATGTGCCGAACGGAGTACCGCGTCCTGTCGTAAACAATACTATCTGACATCCGGCAGAAGCAAGAGCTGTAGAAGCCACAAGGTCGTTGCCCGGAGCAGACAGCAGGTTCAGACCCTTTGTCTGCAGTCTGTCGCCATACGCCAATACGCCGCTGACAGGAGCTCTACCGCATTTTTGTGTGCATCCGAGCGCTTTGTCTTCAAGAGTTGATATACCTCCTGCCTTGTTTCCCGGTGACGGGTTCTCGCCAACCGGCTCACCATGACTAAGGAAATACTCCTTGAAATCGTTTACAAGCTTTACTGTCTCGTTAAAAAGCTCCGGTGTCTTACATCTGTTCATCAATATTGTCTCTGCACCGAACATCTCCGGAACCTCTGTAAGTATGGATGTGCCACCCTGTGCTACAAGGAAATCGGAAAATTCGCCCACAAGAGGATTTGCAGTAATACCGCTCAGACCATCACTTCCACCGCATTTCAATCCTACGCGAAGTTCATTCAGCGGGCAGACCGTACGTCTGTCATTCTTGGCAATGTTATATAAACCTCTCAGAATGTTCATTCCCTCTTCTATCTCGTTACCTTTTACTTTCTGAACAACGAGGAACTTAATTCGTTCTTTGTCATAATCGCCGAGAAGTTTCTCAAATTCGTCAGGCTGATTATTCTCACAGCCGAGACTAAGTATCAACACTGCACCTGCATTGGGGTGGAGTACGATGTCTCTAAGTACTTTTCTCGTGTTCTCATGGTCTTCACTAAGCTGCGAACAACCGTAGTTATGATGCCAAGCATGTACAGCGTCAATGCCTTCGAGTGCTGTTTCTTTCTCAAGCATTTGTGCAAGACGCTCGGCAATACCATTAACGCAACCGACGGTAGGCACAATCCAGACCTCATTTCTGATACCCACTTCACCGTTCTTGCGCACATAACCGTTGAAAGTAAGGTTTTCATTTGCTATGTCAAGCTCTTCCTTAACCGGTTTGTATTCATATTCAAGGGTTCCGGAAAGGTTTGTTTTCAAGTTATTCTCATTAACCCATTGTCCGGCTTTAAGGTCTGCCATCGCATGACCTATGGGATAGCCGTATTTAATAATATCTTCACCGGCAGATGTATCTTTTATCAGAACTTTATGTCCCACAGGTACATCTTCAGACAATACTACATTCTTGCCGTCTACTTCGATACTCTCGCCCTTTTGATAATTCCTAAGACAGACAACCACGCTGTCAGCGGGATTTATCTTTATGAATGACGCTTGTTTTTCCATAATTGCTTTGTTTAAATGTTATTTGTTTGTTTCTTGATTAGTCTTGTTATCTCCTGTTTTCACGTCGTTATGCCATTGCGACAACCTTTATTACGCTAAAGTTGCGTCCTTCTGTAAAAGTCGATGTTTTCTTTTGACAGCAACTCTATCGGCATATAGTTTACCGGATCAACTTTCTTTTTCAGAACAATTGCCTTAAACAGAGTGTCTATACAATTGTATCCCTGCATATAAGCATGCTGCGCTATAAGAAAAGAAATGGTGCCCAGATTAAGACACTTTGTATTTCTATCCAATATATCATAGCCCATAATCTGCACATCACGCCTGTTTGTCCTGAGCAAAAACTCTCCTACGATATATCCTCTTGAACTGAACGTTATACAATTATGTATATGCGGATGACCAGAAAAGAACAGTTCGAGCATCTGACCATATTTCTCCTTCATGCCGATAGGCAGTTGCAGTTCTACGATATTCACTTCCGGACGATGTTCATTCATATAATGTCTGAAACCTATCTCACGGTTTGCCTGCTGTCGGCTTACAACTGCGCCGTCTTTTGTTTCTTTCATTAGCATTATTTCCGTGTCGTTTGCAGATATCATCGACAGTATTTTCCCTGCGAAATAACCGCTACAAAACGAGTCTTGACCGAAAAACGACAATGGTTTCAAGTCTGGTATGTATGAGTCTAATAATATAAAAGGTATTTCATTTGCATGCAACTGATCCGTAAACCATTTTGTTGTCTCCTTCTCACTCGGCACAACAACGACTCCGTTTGGCTCGGATGCAAGACATTCCTCACAAATTTCCTTAAACGAAGTAACGTCAAAACGTTTGTAATAAAGCAATTTCACCCCTACATGAAAATCGCGTCTCGACTCTCCGGCCTTCATCATTCCTTCCTCTACATCCACCCAATACATCTCATGTTGATGCTCCGGAATAAGACAATAAAACGTATAAGCCTTGTTATACGCCAATGCGCTTGCATACATATTCGGTTGATAGTTAATGCTTTTCAGCACATTTTCAACCTTTTCTCTTGCCGATTTCGACACGTTAGGCCTGTTATGAAGCACACGGTCTACCGTTCCGACAGATACACCGGAACGCTCCGCAATGTCTTTTATTCTGATTTTCTCATTCATTGGATGTAGTCTGTTTGGTAATAGTATAAGATTTACAGCGCAAAAATAACAATAAAAAATGAATTGTGTAAAAGCACAGCCGTTTTTTTTACTAACATTCCAATTTATCTGAATATAATATCTTTACGCCAAAACAACATGCAAAGACAACAAAAGGGCATAGTTAGACATCGTAACAAGTATAGTTAGCGGTCGCAAACAATATAGTAAGACATCGCAAATACCATAGTAAGACACAGCAAACACCATAGTTACAAAAACATCTGCCATAGTTTACATTAGCCACAATGGTCTATAAAAGTCGTCATTTATTTTTTTGCATCTTTTATTTGTATGATATTAATTAAAATATTAACTTTGTAAACGGAATTATCTAAATTAATCTATAATAACATTCAAAAAAGATTTAAGAAATGGCTAAAGTAGTAACATTAGGCGAGATTATGCTTCGCCTTTCTTCTCCCGGTCAGAAGAGATTTATTCAGAGTGATTATTTTGATGTAGTTTACGGTGGTGGTGAGGCAAACGTGGCTGTCAGCGCTGCAAACTATGGTCATGAGGCTTACTTTGTAACAAAGTTGCCAAAGCACGAAATAGGCCAATGCGCTGTAAACTCACTTCGTCGTTATGGCGTTCATACAGATTACATCGCACGCGGAGGCAATCGCGTAGGCATATATTTCCTTGAGACAGGTGCCAGCATGCGTCCTTCAAAAGTTGTTTACGACCGTGCCAACAGCTCAATAGCAGAAGCAGACCCTTCAGACTTTGATTTTGACGAGATTATGGAAGGTGCACAGTGGTTCCATTGGAGCGGTATCACACCTGCAATCAGCGACAAGGCTGCCGAATTAACACGTCTTGCTTGTGAAGCGGCAAAGCGTCACGGTGTTACAGTGAGCGTTGACCTCAACTTCCGCAAGAAGTTATGGACATCAGAAAAGGCACAGAGCATCATGAAACCGCTTATGAAATATGTTGACGTATGTATCGGCAACGAGGAAGACGCACAGCTCTGTCTCGGATTCAAACCGGACGCAGACGTAGAAGGCGGAAAGACAGACGCAGAAGGCTACTATGGCATCTTCAAAGGCATGATGAAAGAGTTCGGATTCAAGTATGTTATCTCTACATTGCGCGAGTCTTTCTCTGCAACACACAATGGTTGGAAAGCTCTTATATACAACGGAAAAGAATTCTATCAGAGCAAACGTTATGATATCATGCCGATTATCGACCGCGTAGGTGGCGGTGACTCTTTTGCAGGCGGTCTTATTCACGGCCTACTCACATATCCCGATGATCAAGGCAAGGCTCTTGAGTTTGCAGTAGCGGCTTCTGCATTGAAGCACACTATCCCCGGCGACTTCAATCTAATGTCAACAGAAGAAGTAGAAAACCTTGCTGGAGGTGACGCTTCTGGTCGTGTACAGAGATAATCAGCATTAAAAGAATTAAAAGAATAATATATGGCAAAGTTTGATAAAGTTGCTGTACTTGATAAAATAGGCTCTACCGGTATGGTACCCGTATTTTACAGCAAAGACGTAGAGATTGCAAAGAATGTTGTAAAGGCATGTTACGAGGGCGGTGTACGCGCTTTTGAATTTACAAATCGCGGCGATTTCGCACACGAAGTATTCGGCGAAGTTGTCAAATTTGCGGCAAAAGAATGTCCGGAACTCGCTCTTGGTGTCGGTTCTATCGTTGATCCCGCCACAGCAGCCCTTTACATACAACTCGGAGCTAACTTCATTGTCGGCCCGTTGTTCAATCCTGAAATTGCCAAGATATGCAACCGCCGCCTCGTTCCATACACTCCGGGATGCGGAAGTGTGTCTGAGGTAGGTTTCGCACAGGAACTCGGATGCGATCTTTGCAAGGTTTTCCCGGGCGATGTACTCGGTCCGAAACTCGTAAAAGGCCTGCTTGCACCTATGCCATGGTCTAAACTGATGGTGACAGGAGGCGTTTCTCCTGATGAAGAGAACCTCAAATCATGGATCAACGCCGGTGTTTTCTGCGTCGGAATGGGCTCTAAGCTGTTCCCGAAAGAAGTAGTTGCAGCCGGCAACTGGCAAGCTGTGACAGACAAATGTAAAGAAGCTTTAGGTTACATTGCCAAAGCACGCGCTTAAAATATACACGTTTAAAGGTCCAATATGGCTTGCAGGCATATTGGGCCTTTTCTTTTTATCAGCATGTTCACATGATTCAAACAAAGAAAAAGTTGACTTGCTGAACGCAAAATCCTATGCATTCCATTACAGAAGCCTTGACTCGACTCTTACATACGCAAGAAAGGCTCTCTCACTCGCATCACACTATTCAACAGGCAAGGCTGAAGCCTACAACAATATGGCTTTTGCACATATCGCCACAATGGACTACAAACGTGCCTATGCCTTTCTTGACAGCGTATATGCCACTACAGACAATCAGATAGAGCTTCTTATAGCCGACATCCAGCTCATGCGTCTTTGCCAACGCGAATCAAGAAACAAGAATTTCTATGATTACAACCAGAAAGCATCGCAACGCCTCAAACGAATAGACGAAGAAACTGCCGGACTTTCAGATAGAGAGCACCGCCGCCTTATATACGCACGTTCAGAGTTTGCCATTGTCGCCTCTACCTATTATTATTATGTCGGGCTCAATCATCAGTCGGTAGATGCGTTGAAAATGATTGACCCATACGGTGAGATACAAAAAGACACCGCCCAATATCTAAACTACCTGTATCAAGTTGGCAGCGGAGGCATCATTACCGCCAAATATAAAGATGAAATAGCACAGAAAGAGTTTGAGCATCTATTCAAGTGCTATGCCATATCCCGCAAAAGCGGACTTGTCTATTGGGAAGCTAACGCCCTCCAATCAATAAGCGAGCATCTGCTTGTAGGCGAACAAAGAGACCGTCTGACGCGTGACAACATGTCCGAAATCAAATATATCAACTCCGACAATATGCCGTTTGAACTGCTTTCGGGCAATCTTGCGCAACGCTCTCTCGAACTTTTCCGGCAATACGGAGACGCTTATCAGGTTGCCGGAGCCTATCGCACGCTGTCTTACTGCTATTGGGAGCTGGGCGATTATTCATCTGCGCTGATCTGTCTTGAACATTCACTCGAAGACAACAAGATAATAAGCCAAGCCCCAGACCTTGTTGCCAGCATAAGAGAACGGCTCAGCCTTGTTTACGCAGCCATTGATGACAAGAACAACAGCGACATCAACCGTAACCTATACCTTGATTTGCAAGACAAGACAAGGCAAGACAGGCAGTTGGAAGCACGTGCCGAACAGCTTGAACACATATCGACACAACTCAACATCCTCATCATTTCTATACTCATTCTCATTGTCATACTTGCCCTTTTGCTGCCCGTGTTCAGACAAATAACATTGAGAAAGGGGCGGAAATACGACATGGGCACTCTGCTCAAGCCTCTTGAAGAGTGGAAAGCGCATAACAGAAAAGAGACAAACCGCATGGTAGAGACAAGCGAAGACTTGGACGAGCAGTTGTCAATAGCACGGTTGCGCATCGACAACAGCAAGAAACGCAATCTGGATAACAGGGCTAAAGTGTTTCTTGTCAACAATGTTCTGCCTTATATCGACCGTATTGTCAACGAGGCGACACGCCTTTCTCACGACGACGAGACGCCGGACAGACAGCAGGAACGTCAGACTTACATTGCCGAACTGACTGACAAGATAGGCGACTTCAACAAGGTTCTGACTCATTGGATACAGTTACAGCAAGGGCAACTGCGCCTTCACATAGAGAGTTTCTGCATAGATGATGTACTTGAAGTCGTTGCCCGTGCTGAGATGTCATTCAAGATGAAAGGCGTAAAGCTTACGGTTGACAAGTCCGGTCTTATGGTTAAAGCTGACAAAATACTCACTCTCTTCATGCTTAACACCCTTGCCGACAATGCCCGCAAGTTTACCGAAAAAGGCGGAGAGGTTCATGTCTATGCCGAAGCACTGCCCGACTGTGTTGAAATATCGGTCAAAGACAACGGCAAAGGGCTGACAAAAGAAGAGCAGACAGACATTTTCGAGCGCAAGATAAGCAACGGACACGGTTTCGGACTAATGAATTGTCGCGGCATCATGGATAAATATCACAAGACAAGCCGGATATTCAACGTCTGCGGACTGTTTGTAGAGAGTTCAAAAGGCGCAGGAAGCCGCTTTTTCTTCCGTCTTCCTTACGGCTTGACACGCCTGTTGGCAATGGTGTTTTGCATCACCGCCATCCTGTCACACACGGATGCACGCATGAACAGCCGTTACGATAACAATAAAAACGACAACATCGCCACACAATATTCCGATTTGCTGAAAACAGCGGGACGTTATGCCGATTCCGCATACTACAGCAACATTAACGGAACATTTGAAAAGACAATAGCATTTACCGATTCCGCAAGGCATTACCTTAACCTTCACTACAAGCAACTCTATCCTAAAGGCACGCGGACAATGGTAAAAGACGACAACCAACTCGGAGTTCCGGCAGAAATAAGGTGGTTTCACGAGGGTGTAAAAACCGACTATGACATCATTCTTGACATTCGTAACGAAGGCGCAGTGGCGGCTCTGGCACTCCACGATTGGGAGTTGTACAGATATAACAATATGGTTTACACCCGTCTTTTCAAGGAAAACTCGGCTGACCGTACACTTTCCGATTATTGCGCAACCATGCAGAAGTCGAGTACAAACAAGACTATCGCTATCGTAATACTGCTTATCCTGCTCTGTATAATCATCTGTTCGTGGTATTTCCTTTATTATAAAAAGGTGGTTTTCTTCCGTTTGTGTCTTGAAAGCGTGGACAACATCAACGCCATGTTGCTCTCCGGCATTACAGACGGGGAAAAACTAAGCCGCATAAATGCCATTGACACCACAGGATTCCCTGCGCGGATAACATCAGTAATAGATCAGGTAAGGACAGCGTTGGAACAATCGATTCACAAAAACGCTATGCTGCAAACCGACATAGACATCAAGCGCGACGAACTTAGAAGAATATCATACGAAGACGAGCGGCTTTACATAAGCAATAATGTCATCGACAACTGTCTCAGCACGCTCAAGCACGAGACAATGTACTATCCGTCACGCATAAGACAGCTCATCGACAACGACAGACATGATTTTACAGCCATAAAAGAGCTTGTGGCTTACTACAAAGAACTGTACGGAATATTGTGCGAACAGGTACAACGTCAAGTGGACATGGCAGCCTTTGACTGCCGGAAAGTAGAGATACCGCTCGCCGACAACGACCGTGCGTTTGTCATGGGCGACGCTACACTCATCAACTACCTTATCGACATCATCAAACGACATTGCGGAGTGATACAGCAAGAGATTACGGAAACCGAAAAAGACGGAAAATACATCGTCATTAATGCTCCCTGCCATGACAAAGGACTTACACCCGAAAGGTGTGCATCACTCTTTGAACCCGCAATCGGCAATCTGCCGTTCCTTATATGCCGTCAGATAGTGAGGGAAATAAGCGAGATGACAAACCTGCACGGCTGCGGAATAACCACAGATACCGACGGCGAGAACGGGGAAACCGTGATACACATAATCCTACCAAAGGCTCCGGCAACTGAAACAATAATATCGACAACAAATATATCTCAATAACATATATGGAAAATTTCAAAGTTATAATAGTGGAAGACGTGCCTCTTGAACTGAAAGGCACGGAAGGGATATTCAAGAACGACATACCTGAAGCCGAAATAATAGGCACAGCAAACAACGAAGATGAATATTGGCGGCTGCTAAAAGTGCAGATGCCCGACCTCGTGCTGCTCGATTTGGGTCTTGGAGGCTCTACTATGGTCGGCGTAGATATATGTCGGCACACCAAAGAGGCGTACCCCCAACTGAAAGTGCTTATCTTCACGGGCGAAATCATCAACGAGAAACTCTGGGTCGATGCTCTTGACGCCGGCTGCGACGGCATTATTCTCAAGAGCGGAGAGATGCTTACACGTGCAGACATTGCCGGCGTGATGAGCGGAAGGCGGCTTGTCTTCAACCAACCTATACTTGAGAAGATTGTAAAACGCTTCAAAGAGAGCGTAAACAGCCGCATCATGAAGCAGGAAGCTATAGTAAGCTATGAAATAGACGAATATGACGAGCGTTTTCTACGTCATCTTGCACTCGGATATACCAAAGACCAGATAACCGGACTGCGCGGTATGCCTTTCGGAGTGAAGAGTCTTGAAAAGCGGCAGAATGATTTGGTGCGCAAACTATTCCCCGAAGGCAACGGAGGAGCGGGAGTCAATGCCACCAGATTGGTCACACGAGCCATAGAACTGCATATTCTCGACACAGATAACCTAAGACCGGATGAAGACTGACAGGCGTTTGCTACCTCTCGTTGCCATTGTTCTGCTTGCCATGCAGGTTGTTCTTGTGCTGGCATCGTGGATTATCAACGTTATAAACCCTTCGGCAGACATGCGTCCTTTGCTATCAAGCGAAGGGATAAGGTGGTTTGTAGGCTCGTTTACCGACATTCTGCTTGCTCCCGCACTTGCTTGGATGTTGCTAATTGCCATTGCGGCAGGCAGTATTGGGCATAGCGGACTTGCAAAAGCCTTATCTGACAGACACAGGCAACGTCTCTCCTATCGCCAGCGTCATGCTCTTGCCCTCTCACTCGGCGTCTTACTTATAATAACGGCTATCATCATTCTCCTTTCTTTCATTCCTCATGCCGTTCTGCTCGGCGTTAGCGGCAGCCTCATACCAAGCTCTTTCAGCAGCGGACTGATACCTATCATTGCTTTCACGGCTACAGTCGTGTCAATATCATACGGTCTGACATTCGGAACTATATCTTCCGTTGCCGACATCTACGACAACTTGTGTCATGGACTGCACTACATTGTACCGCTAATCCCAATATATATTTTCGCCATGCAGCTTTACCGCTCACTCTTGTTTTGTCTTTAAAATTCCTATGTTTGGTATTTACAAAAATCAAAACAAATATTGACTATTTTTTTAATGCCATTTTTCAATTATAAACACAGCGTTTTTCGACTCGTAAATAGGCTCTTTACAAAAATAATACAGCGTTTTACGACCCATAAAACAGTGAGTTGTATTTATTAACATAAAACGCTCTGTTTCGCAAGTATAACAACAGACGTTAACACTCTATATTTCTCAATCCGGAACAATAATAATACGTTGAAGAAAGCAGGGATTAGAAAACCCTGCGGACAAACATTCGCACATGCTAACTATAGTGTTTGGGCATGATTACTATAATGTTTACACATGCCAATTATAGTGTTTACAACCTCAAAACACAATAGTTACCTGTAGGTCTGCAGGGATTTGTAATCCCTGCGGACAATATTTCAGACTTGCAAATGCCTGCAGAGAGGGTATATTACTATTATTACAGCCAATGCCGGATTTAAGATTAACAGTCGCATCCAACATGTCGATAACACGTAAAAAGGCATATTTACACCCGATTTGTAAGAAAATAACAAATAATTGTAAGATTTAAACAAATGCAAAAGAGCCTTTATGCACTAAATTTGCAACAAGTATGTAGCCTTGAAACAAATAACTAACAAATACACATTATGAAAAAGAGAACTTACAAACCGCTAAACGAAAAAATGGAATACACACCTCCCTATGCGGAAATAATAAGATGCATGGGAGCTACTCTGCTTGACGGCAGTGCTAAAGATGTAAAATACGGTGAAGATGGTGGCGCCGGAGGCAACATCGGTGAAGATGATATAGAAGATTATGGCGAATTTTAAAACCGGAATATTATGAAAAAGTTATTTAAATACACACTTATGGCAACTGCAATAGCGGTTTGCGGCGCATGTACCGACGATGATTTGTCTGACGGAACAAGCAACGAAGACATCACTTCCGCCAACGTTCATACCGTAATATTTGAAGCCGGCATGGACGGAAACGGCTCAAACGGCAACACAGGAAAGAAAAGTCCGAATAAAAAAACCACTATTATCTCATCAGGAAACGGCTATGTGGTTAACTGGAGTCCCGGCGATGTTATCGATATCTTTGAATGTGCCTATGACGTTCCTATTGATGAAGAAGGCAATACAGGAGACAAGGCAACTACATATAAGTCAAACGAACTCACAGACGGTAGTATTGGAGAAAACGGAAAGGCTCTTTTCTGTGTCGATCTTGATAATTCAAACGCCGGAGGTACCCATTATGAATACTACGCAGTATATCCCCACTCATCAAGAACTGACGGAGACCTATACGACAATATGATAAATACATACAATACATGGTCTTCTTCAAGTGACGATAACTATAAGTTTTGGGCTTCAGAATGGGGATATACAGGTCCTTACGTTGAAAGTCACCCTATCATACAAGTATATTTGCCGGAGGCACAATCGCCTTCTGCCAACAGTTTTGACCCTAAAGCCGACATCATGGCATCAAAGGTAGTAAAGTCAAACGAGCAACTTACGACAGCGCAAAGCCTGACTTTTGCACGTTTTGGTACCGTTATAAAAATTACTGTAAAGGGACTTGACGCATACGTAGGATATACTATACAGAATGCAAAATTCGGTTTTGACGATAGTTTCGGCGGTAATATGGTTGGTGAATACGACCCTGTATTGGAGCAAATGAAGTATTATAAAGGTGCTCCCTACTTTTATTTGACACCCGTAGATGTAACGATTAAAGAAGGCGGAACGGCAGATTTGTGGATTAGATCTTATAACGGAGAAATAAAAAATTGGTTCCGCGTGGATTTAACGATGTCACAGGGTGAAAAGGGAGAGCCTGTTAATCTGTCAAGATATGTTGATTTGAATGCCGCAGGTAAGACTATAAAATTAAACGAAGGCGGAATGACAACATTCAGCGTTAAAGATTTCGCTGTTGCAGACGTAGAAAACGTGAATATCGACAATATCATAAAATCAGTAAAATACGAAAGAAACGGCTTTGATGTTATATGGAAAGGCGTTGAAAATGCTTCGGGCTATGAGTGCTATTACTGCAAAAAAATAGGCGAATGGGAATATTCAAACAATGTAAGTGTTGCATGCATATCTTCAGGAGCCGAAGACAACATGTGGGGAGCAACGGTTACGGAGCTTGAACCGGGCATTTACCAATTCAAGATAAGACCTATTCCGGCTGCCGGACATTGCTTGATAAAAAGCGGTGAAGAAGCTTTTACTTACGTAACATTATATGTTGGAGTTGAAAAAGAGGAATATTTCTCTCTATATAATATACCGGATGGAACCTACGAAACTGAATCTGAGTTTACATATAACAATATAACCATAAAAATTAATAATGTTCAAAGTA
>JBJFGK010000064.1:14016-15918 GCA_051892655.1 Prevotella sp.
GAATCTGAGTTTACATATAACAATATAACCATAAAAATTAATAATGTTCAAAGTATATATAATAGTTCTAAAGGTCAATTCTTAAGAGCATTAGATAATATAGATTACAATATACATACCACATTGGTGCCATTATCTGAAGTTACAAAAGTAGTATTAAAAGTTGAGGTCGCTTCGCATAATGATATAATTGATAAGATATTAACAGAATCATCTCACTTCTATGCGACCAAAACAGCAGGAGATTTGTCTGATAAAGTAGAAATAACTCCTACAATAGTGGCAAATAGCGACGGCTATTCATTTAATGTAACATACGAAATACCTAAAGGATACAAGTATTTCTATCTAAATGGCTACCTATTTAACTCCGGATTGGCAAATGATGATAGAACTCGTTGGCCGTTAGACATATATAGATTGTATATCTATGGCTATGAATAATCCTAAAGATATTAGTTAAAGACGAGAAACAGCACAAAAATCAAGATAATAAAACACAATCGGCGGCTGCATTGCAAACACTTAGGCAATGCAGTCGCTTATTTATTAATCAACAAAAGAGCCTATTGCCACCTGCCAAAGTAGCAAACAGCAAAATTATTGTTATCATTTAAGTTTATTCGGAAAATCTTTGTATTTTTGCACAAACATTGCGAACAAACAAAGAATCCGCATATTACAATGAATATTTTAGAACTTAGTGAGCAGGAAATAGGCAGACGACAGAGTCTGCAAGAGCTGCGCGACATGGGAATAGACCCGTATCCTGCAGCCGAATACCCTACAAATGCATTCTCAACAGACATTAAAGACAGCTTTGACGACGCTTCCGAGCCAAGAAAAGTGTGTATTGCCGGACGTATGATGAGCCGTCGTGTCATGGGAAAAGCATCGTTTATGGAGATACAAGACTCAAAGGGAAGAATACAAGTATATGTAACACGCGACGACATCTGCCCCGATGAGAACAAGGATATATATAATAAGGTGTTTAAACGACTGCTTGACATAGGCGACTTTGTCGGTGTTAAGGGTTTTGTTTTCAGAACACAGACCGGCGAAATAAGTGTTCACGCACAGGAAATAACGGTATTGTCAAAGAGTTTGAAGCCACTGCCGATTGTAAAATACAAAGACGGTGTGGCTTACGACAAGTTTGAAGACCCCGAACTGCGCTACCGCCGCAGATATGTTGACCTTGTTGTAAACGACGGAATAAAAGAAACGTTCCTCAAAAGGTCAAAGATATTAAAGACATTACGCGATGTTCTCGACTCGGCAGGCTATACCGAAGTGGAGACACCTATACTTCAGTCTATTGCCGGAGGCGCTTCGGCACGTCCTTTTATTACACATTTCAACGCCCTGAATACAGATATGTACATGCGTATAGCAACAGAGTTGTATCTAAAAAGACTTATTGTCGGTGGCTTTGAAGGCGTTTACGAAATCGGAAAGAACTTCCGCAACGAAGGAATGGACCGCACACACAACCCTGAATTTACATGTATGGAATTGTATGTGCAATATAAGGACTACAATTGGATGATGTCCTTTACCGAACAACTGTTGGAAAAAATCTGTACAGCGGTTAACGGCAAACCCGAAAGCGTTATTGACGGCAAGACAATAAGCTTTAAGGCACCTTACAGACGCCTCCCCATACTTGACGCGATAAAAGAAAAGACCGGCTACGACCTCAACGGCATGGACGAAGAACAGATAAGAGAGGTCTGCAAGAAGCTTGATATGGAGATAGACGACAGCATGGGTAAGGGCAAACTAATAGACGAAATATTCGGAGAGTTCTGCGAAGGCACATTCATACAGCCTACTTTCATTATTGATTACCCTGTTGAGATGTCTCCGTTGACAAAGATGCACCGCAGCAAACCGGGA
>JBJFGK010000065.1:0-61423 GCA_051892655.1 Prevotella sp.
ATGTCGTTCACCACGATCAAGCCCGATGATATTCACATCAGAATTATCTTTCAAATACTCGTTGACAAGCCCGTTAATACGCTCGTTTCCTGATGCACGAAAATTTATGGTAAGAGGAACATGAAACTGAAAATGAGGTTGGGTATAACGACGGTCTTTAATAATCTCATGCTTCACTTCTTTCACAACGACATGATTCAGATATTCATTTGATTCAGAAGACAAATCATCTTTCTTTATTTTCCCATTAAAATAACGATATAATTCCATATAAACGGCATCTGGTATAGGCATTCCTGACTTGTCAGACCCATCTGTTTTGCAGCGTTTATTGAGCATTTTATCACCTACCTTGTGTACTAATGGTTTCTTTATGCTCTCATTTCGATAGAATAATTCAGCCTCTCCATTGAGTTTCAAAACCAAATTCTCCCTATTTTCCTTGCTAAAAAGATTCTCCCAATATAAGGTGTGAAGGTTCTTTGAACCTTTTGATCCTTCTGCATAATCCTTATTGTATATTTGAAATAGGAAGACTTTGCCCTCATCCACCAGTTTGTCAACAGTTGATACCGATATATCTACGAAATTCAGCTTGTAGGCCTGCATACTGATTTCATTATAAAAGGCGCTGATATCTTCGTATGTATTTGTGGGAGAGAACACAAAACCGAAATTCTTCCAATCTGGGTGTTGTAGTATGGATGCTTTATAGAAATCAATAAGATCATGTAGGAATTGTTTGTTGAAAGACTTGCCTTTTTTGTACCATTCTGCCTTAAAGCCAGTTAGAATATAATCTGACGGATGGTATGTTTCTATTCCCTTTCTTGAAAAAAATACTTTCGGCAACATTTTGTTTGGTCCAGGCAGTAGCTTGTAAACCAACTTAGAGTATGAATTATCTGAGACACTATGGTAAGTCTCCCATTTTACCTTAGCCGACGGTGCTGTAATTGCAAGATAGCTTTTGCCACCCTTGAATAAAAGGATGGCCTTGTTTGCTTCTTCTTTATTCTTGTCCCAGCCATTGGCTAGGGTGGGTGCATCAAAATTGAGTTTGAACTTCTCTTCATTATATGGCTTCTGGGTTAAGTAATTGCGAACTTTCGTGTATACCGGAATGATAGATCGCAAAACATCGTAATATCTGGAAAAAATTGTGTAGAAAGATTTGTCGATATCAAGTTCCTCTGGAACGGAGACACTTTCAGCCTTATGTAGGAGTTTCATGTAGGCATCAAGCACGTCTTTGATAAACTCAACCCTAACGACATCGTTTTTGAGTTCTCCTTGATTATCTATATTGACATTTGCAGTAAACAGGGCGTATTTGTCAATAATTTCCTTATGTATGCCGACACATTCAAAGAAATATAGAGTCAAGTCGGCATCTACGCACGATAAATCAGCAAGGGAATATGCTTGGCGTTTTAGATATGCATCCACCTTTTTAAGGGCAGCCTTTGTTCTTGTTCCGTATGTTTCAATCGCTTTCTTTTTCAGACATTCATTGATGCGTGACCAACTTTTGCATACACATAGCGAAAGATCTGTAATTGATTTTGAATTGATGAAAATGTGTTCTGCTTCGTACTCTTGAATGGTTGAGAGTAATGAACATAGTTTTTCGATTATATTTGTCTTCTCTCCGTCAATTTCCATGTGTGTAATGTTTTCATGGAATTGCTTAATTGTTTCTATCAGTTCTTTGTCAGAGGATATTGCTTGAGGAACGAAAGAGAAAGTTTCCCTATCACTGAGAATCTGTTTGAATAAAGGCACCATGGTAAGTCCCTTCCTGCTTATTTTGAGTTCCGGATGTTGTTGGAGGTACTGATTAACCAACTCGTTGATTCCCCTAAGTTTTTTCTTCCCTTCTTCAAGAGTAACACCACCGATAATCTGGTTAAAATAATCAATACCATTTTGATTAAGAAGACTGTTGTAGAAATTTATAGTAAATACATCATCAAGGCATACTCCATCAAGGAAAGGTTGTAACTCTTTTCCTACATCTTCCAATACATTCGGGCAAACATTTTTAATGGTAGCATATATCTCTATATTAGTAAGAAACTTCGGAAAATTGTCATGAACGGTTCTAAAAGGCACTCCTGTACTGATGGCTTCATCAGTATATATATTCCTCCTATTCTCTTGAAAACCTTTGAAATAGGTAGCAAATCCCTCAAATATATCTTTTTCTTCCTTACCTATGGAGTTATCATGTAATACGCTGTTGAGCAAGTTGGAATCCTTTAGTAAATCTTTTGGAGTAGCAGCTGTCAGTTCGCTATAAAATGGACTATCTTTTAGCTTTTTGAATATGTGGCTCCTCATCTCACCTTGAATTCTCTCAAGAGCTTTTTTGTTTTCTTCACTCTTGTCTTTGCGATATGCTTCTATTGCATTTTTAAGTGTACTCCAATCAAGTCTGACATGTTCCACCTTTAATGATTCATTGATTAGATATTTATGGCACTCATCAATGAGTTTTTTAACAGCCGGATAATTATCTGCTCTTTTCTTATCTCTATTGAGCATACCACTTTGATAGAACTTCTCGGCTGTCTTGCCAACAGGAACTAATTTGAAACGAATGGTTTTTGTTAAAGGATAGAGGCCAATAAATTGTTCTAAGGTCTGCATATTTTTGAAATTAATTAAATTAACTGATTGTTATATAGACTACTATTTATTTGATTCTGCCTGAAAAAACATGGTGTAATATATAGGCAAATAACTGATGCCCTGTTCTTCATATACATTCCGCTCATTGGAAAATACGTAAGCCTTTAAAACATTATAACTCTTGTTGGAGACAAAACGGCTTATAGCACTATGAATTTTATAGTCTCTACCCGATTTGACTTCAACTGGTGATATAGTCATATTTTCGTAATCATCAATTAAATAATCTACCTCACCATTCTGTTTGTTGTCATAGTAATAAAGTCCAAAACCATGCGCCTTAAGTTCTTGAGCTACGACCGTCTCATACAACGCACCAAGATTAATACTTAAAGAATCGTCAAGCACAGGCTTGATATTGTTTCTATAAAGAATGCCGGAGAATAATCCAACATCATTTAAATATAGTTTCAACAAATTCTTGCCCATGTTCTGCACAAGCGGAAATGTAGGCTGACTCACGGCCTTTACTTCTAATGCTATTCCCGATGAAATGAGATAATCGAACTCATCTTGATAGTCATCCATACGCTTCCCTGTCTTTCCTTCAATAGATTTGGCAACGATGCGTTTTTTCTTATTTTCCATATTTGACGGAATAAGTTCATAAACTCGTTGTATCTTAAGTTTCCGACCAAAATCTTTCTCGTATTTTGCAGCATCATTAGCATATAGTTGATGGATATCACGTTGAATATCCCTTATCGTCGCTATATTCTGTTCATTAACAAAAGTCTGTACACAAGCAGGCATGCCACCAACCAAAAGATATTTTTTGAACAGATTTAGAATTTTATTGTGTATGGATTCTCCAAGAGGTTTTCTCTCATTAAACATTTGTCTCATGTTGTCAATGGCGAGTGTACCGACCCCATTTGCTATAAGAAATTCTTCAAAATCCAGTGGATACATTCTTATACACTGTAAACTTCCTATAGGGATGGATTGTGTTTTTCTTAACGTAATACCCAACATTGAACCACTTGCAATGTATCTAAATTTTCCGTCTGCCACCAAAAACTTAACAAGTGTCAACAATTGCGGATAAGCTTGTATTTCATCTATGAAAACAAGTGTCGTTGACTTATCCTTCATCCTGTCACCGGCAATGGTACTTAATGCCATATAAAAGTCTGATACTGTATTGACGTCTGCAAACAAACGATCACCACTTTTGTCCTCTTCCATATTAACTTCAATATAGTTGGGAAATAAACGCTTACCTACATGCCTAATTATGAAAGATTTGCCAACTTGTCGCGCTCCGTCTATAATGGGCATTCTATCAGATTCATTCTTTAGACAAGTCTCTATCTTTTGTTCTATTTTTCTATACAACATACACTTTTCTGTTATTTTTGACCTTACAAAAATACACTTTTCTTATAAATTATATGCAGATAAAACACACTTTTCCTAAATATTTTCTCTTATTTTGCAATAAAACTAAACGCTTAAAAGAAAATATATTCCGTTGAACACGGCATAAAAATAGCCCCAAATCAATTATTATATAATCAGATTGGGGTTATATCAAGAAGTTTTATTTAAGACTTTGTAAACATAAAAAAGGCGTGCATACCGACGGGTATTTCACGTCAATATTGCACGCCTTTATTACTTGATTTATGAATTAAATTAGTTCCAGTTTATAGTCTTTTTTGTGTGTGTGCCGTCTGTACCTACTTCATAGCCGGAATTGATGTATTCGCGGTCAGCATATGCATTTCTTATTTGGGTTTCTGTGATACCCGTAAAACCACCTTCAGAGGCGGATGAAGCTCCGGTACCGAGTGTTTCTATTTTCTTTCCGTTTTGGTCATAGACTGCAATTTCCATGCTATAGGTTTTTGTTATGAAGTCGTAAGAAGCCTTGCTGAAATTGGCATTGTCCTTTACCTTCATGTGTATCTTATAACCGAATGTTGCCGGCAATTCAAGTCCGTTGGCAATATAACTCCATTTTACATTTGTCATTTTTTCAGTCTTGATCTCACCTTTATCTATATAAGAAATAGTAATATCAAGCACCTCAAGCATGTCTGCAGATACCTCAAAGTTATATGCTGCCATTGCTGATTTTGGAGTCTGTACAGTTGATGTACCGCCACCTTCGCCACCATCACTTCCATCATCATCACCACCGCATGATGTGAATGAGAATGAAACTAAACTTACTGCAGTCAGCACTGCAAACGCTCTGAATAATTTTTTAAAATCCATGAGAAACAATTTTTTAAATTAAAATAAATAATTACAATGTTTATAATAAATCACTGCAAAAGTATAACTTTAACACAATTATTATCTAATTATCAACATGCCTCGTTGTAATAATATGGGACTTGATATGTAATATACGATGTAATAAAAAAGGATTTTGATTGTAACATTTTGGGACAACACGTTATAATCAATCTTATACGAGCATTTTAACGCATTGAAAAAAGCGATTTATATAGTACAGAACCGTCTGATATTCCTCTTATTTCACTTCCATATTTCCTCTCCATTTTTATATTTGTCAGATTTTTGCTATTTTCGCTAAAAATATTAAATACAGATTATTTTTGTTACTGATATTTTACTATTATGTTTAAGTACCCGTTGTTCACATTAATACTCATTGTAACATTCTTCTCTTCTTGTTCTACAGGCGGTAAAAACGAGAAGCCCGACACTGCAGACAGTTGCTATACTGCTGAGTATATAAACCGCATCAGTTTCACACAGCCACGCCAAGCTCTTAAACTTCTTGACACAGCAGAGAAAAATAAAAAGCTCTCACAAACAGATATCAACGGCATGCGCGCCATAATTTACTACAACGGACTGAATATGACAGATATGGCTATTATCTATGGCGGCAAGGCATACGAAAGCGCAAAAAAAGACAACGACAGCGTACTTATGCTAAAATCACTGAAACAACTTTCAGCACTCTATTTTACTGAAAGCCGATATGCCGAAGCGATAATGTCTGCAACGGAGGGACTCTCCTTAGCCCAAGCGCTTAAGAACAAGGAGACAGCAGCTTATTTACTCCAATTCATGGGACTATCAATGTCTGAAACCGAGTCTATAGATGCTGGTTTTGATATGTTGGACAGAGGCAATGCCATATATAAAGAATTATCTGAAACCACCGGCGAATGGAAATATTTGGACAATTACCTGTACGGAGTAAGTCAAAAAGCTAATATCCTCGTTGAAAAGAAACAATTTGCCAAAGCTCTTGTAATTCTACCTCAAATGGAAGCCATACTAAAAAGTATGACAAAAAGACCTGATGTGGCAGAAGGAGTCTTAGATATGCGCAGAGCTGAAGTGTATGCCCTCTTCGTGGCAACTTATTGGGGAACAAACCAAAGCGACAAGGCACATGAATACGTTCAGAAATGCAGCGATACTGAATGGAGCAAGACCGCTGACGGCGGACAGATATTACTCCCATACCTTATTGAAACCAAACAATATGACGAGGCACTTAAAAAAATAAAAGATAAAAAAGACCTACTCGCCGCAGGTAGCGACACGCTAACGCACTATTATGTTAATTCTCTTCTTGCTTTTGAAGTTGAATGTTATGAGGGGAAAGGAAATCTTAGCAAGGCTCTCGACATCACCAAACAGATGAAAGCAATGACAGACAGCCTTTACCTCCGCGACAAAAATTCAAAAGTAGCCGAACTATCTGCGCTATATAAGACTAAAGATATGGAGATACAGCTTCTTATACAAAAACAGAAAATGTCGCGCCATAATACAATATTTATTATCGTAACTATTCTGCTTGTTATCTTCGGTGGGTTTGCCGCCGTATTACTTTACTACAACCGCAAGATTAGCCGAAAGAATAAGATCGCTGCTGCCATGATTCGTGAACTTGCCGAAACTCACGATGAGCAGCGCATGCAAATAATCTCTGAGTCTGAGCCTCAAACAATTGATGGTGAAAATAATAACGAGAACTTGATTTTCAACCGCATAAACTATAAAATTGTCAGTGAACGACTTTATTTACAGCCCGGTTTCAACCGTGATAATGCTGCCGCTCTTGTCCATATTACGCCAAAACACCTCTCCGCTCTGTTCCAACAGTTTGCTAACGGTTTCCCTGACTATATAAACACTCTCCGACTTGAATATTCCGTCTCAATATTAAAGTCCAAACCCAACTATACCATTGAGGGTATCTCGCAGGAATCAGGTTTCTCAAGCCGACAGACTTACCACCGCCTGTTCGTGGAAAAATATGGTATGACACCTACCGAATTTCGTTCCTGCCCGGGATACGAAAAATAGTTTCTACTTTCCTTGTTTTTCTCCCATTTAATCGCAAGTGTGTAGTTATACAAATCAAAAACTCGTCGATATGAGAGATATAGCAAAAAATTATTTGAATTATATAATTTCTCAAAATCGGCGTATTTAATGATTTTGATTTAAACAAAGTGTTACCATCTTGATGTTAAGACAACTTTTGACCTAAATTATTACAAGAAGTAAACCGGGGAAATAGCATGTCAAAAGAGAATAATCATATCTTTGCGAAAAATTTGAACTATTATATTATTAAAATATAAAATATAATAACTAATGAAAAGAAATTTACTCTTATTTGTTTGTACGATTATATCGCTCGCACTTAGCGCAAGAAACATTACGGAAAAAGAGGCACAACAAGCTGCTGTGAACTTCATTAATGGTAATGCAAGCAACAGAGCATTCAAGGCAAGAAACGTAGATTTGCAACAGCTTACTTCCGCAAAACTGAAGACAGCAAATCTTTATGGTTTCAATATTGCTAATGGAGGATACGTCTTGGTAAGTGCAAACAGCAATGCGTATCAAATACTCGGTTATGCCGATTCCGGCTCATTGGACATTGAAAACATGCCGGAAAATATGAAAGAATGGATTAACGGCTATGATGAAGCTATAAAGGCCATGCAAGCACCTGACATTGAAGCGAACAATGCACCTGTAGTATCCGGCGGAGCTATCGATCCGCTATTAAGCACTACTTGGTATCAAGACGCTCCATATAGCAACCTCTGCCCTATAGTACCAAACGATAAAGGCGGAGAGGTGACAGCGCCAACAGGTTGCGTAGCTACTGCTATGGCTCAAGTGATGTATTACCACAAGTGGCCCATAGACGAATGTAGGTCTATTCCCGAATATGAATTTTCTCCTATTGAAGATAAAACCATTACTCTTAACCAACTACCCGAAAAGAAATTTAATTGGGAAGACATGCTTCCTTCTTACTCCAACGTTGATGCTACCGATCAGCAAAAACTCGCTGTTGCAGAGCTTATGCAATATTGTGGACAAGCAGTGAGAATGGCCTATGGAGCTGATGCCTCCGGTGCGTCAGAAACAGCTATCGCCACTGCCGCACGAACATATTTCGGATATGACAAAGGAACAAAAATACTTTACCGCCAATATTATTCCATCAGCCAATGGGAAAACATGATTTACGAAGAATTGAAAGCAGAACGCCCCGTACCATATTCCGGAGCCAACGGGATTGACGGGCACTCTTTTGTCTGCGACGGTTATGACGGAAACGGACTATTTCATATAAATTGGGGTTGGGATGGACATGACGATGGATATTTCCGCCTTTCAATATTAAATCCGTTCAATAACTCCAGTATCGGTAGTTCAAGTTCTGAAATGGGCTATTCTTATATGCAACAGGCTGTATTTGGAATGCAACCTCCTGTTGCCGACTCTGAAGAATACAACCAAGAAGTATATTTCACACTTATACAGCCTGTTGAGATCAACAATTTCCTTAATAATGTCATATTCAAAGTGGAGTACGAATGTCTTACACAACCGAAAAATAAGATTATCGCTGCTATCGGTACTAAAGAAGGCGACGTATTTACACCTCTTATGATTTCCGATGCAAAAGATGCAGACCAAGATTCAGAAATTTTTCCTTCTTTTAATTTCAATATTGATCCAAGCTCAGTTTCAGATGGCGAAACAATCTTTTATTTCCGCGCCAAACCTGCACAAGGTAATTACGACTGGTTTACAATTGAAAGTGACAACATTTGCCTTCGTGTAGTTAAAGAAGCTGGGAACCTTACACTCACTAAGCTACCTGAAAAGAAAATAGAGATTACTGACGTAATTACAGAGGATGATCAAGTTCCCGCTGTCGGTGAAAACAAAAATTTCTATATCAAGGTTAAAAACAACGACACACAAGAACTGAACACTTACGTTGATATCCTATTTTACGAAATGGGCGATATTTCCCTTGAAAAACAGAATTTTTCAGAATTAAAAACCGACAACCCATACGTAAGCGGACTATATATACGTCCGGAAGAGACCGAGTCTATACTTGTCAGGAAATCTTTTACAACTCCGGGGAATGCGGCTTTCCTTATATGCGAGCATAACACAGATAAAGTATTGGCAAAAGGTTCTATTTACGTTTCAGGCGATGAAATTGACTTTTATGACCTAGAAGTTAAAGATTATTCATTAGTGTATGATGATGACACCGGCGTACTTGAGACAAATGTAACGATACAGAACAATGACAAACGCAGTTGGAAATTCCCTGCAAACTCAAACTGTTATATCCGCAGTTATACTACCGGTTCTGAGGAAATTAGGAAGATTATGCTATCTTCTGGTCAAACAATGAATATTGGACTTTTACATGATACAGATGAATATGGTGCGGGCGAGACCGTTCACTTCATAATGGAGCAGGTTATCTGCGGCACTCGCACAGAAAAAATTCTTGAACTTGACATTAATCCCGGTGAAGTAATAACCTCCGGTGTTAAAGCAACTATTGCTGATGAAAATAAGGACTCTGTTTGGTACAGTTTACAAGGTATACGAATATCAAAACCATCTCTACCCGGTCTTTACATCCACAACGGAAAGAAAACAGTAATTCGCTAATTATACCAACACAAAACATCATTATAATTATAAAGAGGCTGTCTGACATGTTCAGGCAGTCTCTTTTGCTTTTAGACTCAATAATGTTTAGAATATATATTGGTCTATTATGAATTATCAGGTTGTTGTTTTTCCTGTTTGTCAGTAAGACGTTTGAACATTATAAAATATAATATTCCGGCACACATAAGACTGACAGGAAATGCAGACCATATGCCAACAAGACCATAACCGCAATAAATACCCAACAACCAACTAAGAGGCAAAGACACGACAAAATATGATATGAAAGCAATCCATACAAGGGGCTTGACCTGCGATATGCCTCTCATAGCATTGGAATAAGTACATTGTAAGCCATCGCCAAACTGATATATAATAAGGGGAATAACAATAATGGCAACAAGACGACACACTTCTGTATCATCGGTAAAAATAAGTCCCAATTGATTACGGAATATAAAAATCGGCACTGATATTACGCACGCAACTACAAGTATGATATGAAAACCCGCTTTCGCCGTAAGACGCACGGCGGGGATATCTTTCTGACCGAAAAAATGGCTTATACGAACAGCCACCGCAGCCGCCATACCATAATAAACCATGAAAAACAATTGGGATATTGTTATTGCCACCTGATGGGCTGCCAATGCACGCGTTCCTATCCAGCCTACAAACACGGCAGTAAGAGAGAATGCTGCCGTCTCCATACCCATTTGCATTGCCAAAGGCCACCCCAAAGCATTAAGGCGATTGAACAAAGCATACTCTGTACGACCTGCAAAGAAACCTTTACGATAATTACCATATTTGTGTAATGACATAAATGCAAGCATAAAAAACAACAACATCAATATACGCGACAACAATGTCGATACTCCTGCACCTACAAGACCCAACTCAGGCATTCCACAATGACCGTAAATAAGCATATAATTGCCGACAATGTTAAAAAAGTTCCCCAATATCAGCACTATCATCGGCATACGTGTATGTCCTATTGCATCATAAAACTGCTTGAAAGCATTTATCCAACATATAAAAGGTAGCGAGATTATCTGCAACATAAGATACGGCCTCATAAGCGACAATAGCTCATGAGGCTGTCCCATATATGGAAGATAGACATATATCGCTGTTGAAACGAATATTAATAGCACTGCAATAAATGTATTGGAAACTAATCCGCCACGCAAGGCACCACCAATACGTGCATATTCTCCTCGCCCGAACATCTGACCTACAACAGGTGTCAGACCATACGAAAAACCTAATGCAAAGACTATGACAAGAACAATAAGATTATTGACAAATCCTGCAGCGGCGAGCTCTTTCATGCCATAACGACCTATCATTAGCGTATCGGCAAAACCCAATACGATATTACCTATCTGCCCAACAACGACAGGTATGCCGAGACTTAACAACCGGCAATAATGAACCTGCGAAAAAGCCACACTACTATCTTCTGATAACAGCCTTGCCATTTCTAATATATATACCCGGAGCTACAGGTTGCCCTGCAATACGCACACCCTGCAAAGTGTACCATACGCCTTTATTGCTTATCTCATCTCTCTCAACATCTTTTATACCGAGAGAAATACCGAGTATCTTTTTTATTCCGGCAAGTGCATCTATCTTTCCATAACCGAATTTGTCGGGAGACGCTGTAGTAAACTCATCATTGATTGCCGTTGAAGACATGATTTCCTTAATCTCAGCACTTGTAAGTGTAGGATCAGCTTCCAACCAAAGTGCAACAATACCTGCGGTGCACGGTGTTGACATAGAAGTTCCACTCATCAAATCGTAGGCATAATTTCCCCATACCATATCCGATTGTGCACTTGTAAGATTACTATAATAACTTTCATAATGGTTTACTGAAGATACTACTCTAAAGCCGGGTGCTGTAATTGTTGGTACAGTGACATTATTATATGTAGTTCCGAAACTTGTAAAATAAGCATAATCCCCTACTTTTGTACTTACAATGTATGGTTCATAGAAAGTAGTTCTAAACATATTGGTATGGTTATAAGCTCCTACCGATATGACATTGGGCGCAGATGTCCAGTCGTCCATAGACATATCATTAAGACCATCGCTATATCCTTCAAGACCATGACTTATAAAACCGTTATAACTGTCTTCCCACATATCAAACTCAACTCCCGTTTCTCCTCCTACTACAACAGCCAAATCATAGGAGCTGTTTTTTATGCGTCCATCAGGCATAATAAAAGCGACACTCACACCATAATCTTCATCAATATATGCACAACCATACAACGAGCCGCTAAAATATGTTTTCCATGTAGATGTTGAAGAGGTCAATTCAAAATCTGCACCATAACCGCCATCGGAAGTAGAAGCGACAACCGGTGATGTATATACTACTTGACCGGTTGTTTTATTTACGATTTGAACATTTAGAGTCAACTTCTTCTGATTACGGGCAAACGCAACAACAGGGTCATATTTATCGGTATAACCGTTACTCACAAATGTCTTTACATTATCGGTAGAGCTACTTAATTGCTTATATATATGTAACGGTAAATCGCCCTCGTTGCCTGCTGCAATGACAACAGGGATGCCACTTTTGGCAACATTATCAAGAAATTCTGTCGTTATTCCCTTGCCGTTATGTGGTCCTATCTGGGTTCCTATACTTAGACTAATGACTCCGGGCTTATTGTTTTCTTTAAGATAAGTCTGCATGAAATTAATCTCGTTTATCATTCCCCAACTCTCCGTCTCGTCTGATTGGACGGGATCACTTTCATCAGGATACATATAACCGAAAACAATATCTGCATCAGGAGCCATGCCACCCCAACCATTATGATGTGTTCCGGCACCTATACCCATCGTATGGCTTCCATGACTGTCTCCATTATAATCGGTAGTAAGCGAAGCTATAGCATCCGGAGTGTCATATAGTTTACCGGGAAATGTCTTGCCACCATATGTAAACGAACCTGTACTGCCATAAGGATTGTACACGGCCTTTATGCGTGAACGACCTTCCGCATCTTTAAAAGCAGGATGTTGGAAATCAACACCGCCATCTATAATACAGAAAACAACGTCTTTACCGGTATATGCTTTGGGGAGACCAGTCTCATCTCCTGATACGGCATTTAATACTTTATCTGTATTGGTTACTTGACGGGTTATATTGGTACGCTTATGTATTTTAGAACCTTTTGAAATCTGTTTAATTTGATTTATATTCTGAATGGCATCAATTTTTCCTACGGTTGTTCTGATTGTCAAAAGTCCATGTTCTGTTCCAAAGACCTCTACACCTTTGCTTTTGAGAGCTTCTTCAACTTCTTTTTCTTTGCCTTCTTCAACCTTGATAATCAAACGCACGGTTTGGTTATCATAATCATTGGCGGAAATCGTTTTCATTCCTGATTTAACGGAATTGTTTTCTATTTCTGCCTTAAGGCGTTTCAGATACAATCGGGCATCTGCCGACAACTTATTTTGTGCCATTGCCACTACAACAATAGACCAAACCACTAATGATAATACTATTCTTCTCATAATAAACTACTATTCCAACTATTCTATAAAAACAATATCTCCGACATCTTTACTATATCCTTTTTATCAAGATGATGTCATGGAACCATTAGTATGACAATTGTAAAAAATTACTTGATATACAAAGATAACAAAGAGCGACAATATGCCTTAAACATATAGTCGCTCTTTAAAAATATTTTTTAATCTGCCAATTTTGCCTTTATAAACTCTCTGTTCAAACGAGCGATATTGGCAATGCTCTCGTTCTTAGGACATTCTGCCTCACAAGCACGAGTGTTGGTACAATTACCAAAACCTAATTCTTCCATCTTCATAATCATGGACTTGACACGCTTAGCGGCCTCAGGACGTCCTTGTGGCAATAATGCCAACTGACTTACCTTAGAACTTACGAACAACATGGCAGAACCGTTCTTACAAGCTGCAACACATGCACCACAACCAATACATGTGGCACAATCCATTGCCTCGTCTGCTGCCTCCTTAGGAATAAGAATGGCGTTAGCATCTTGCGGTTGCCCTGTACGCACAGTCACATAACCTCCGGCCTGTATTATTTTGTCAAAAGCGGAACGATCTACCATACAATCCTTGATAACAGGGAATGCAGCAGAACGCCATGGCTCTACAGTAATAACATCGCCATCGTTGAACTTACGCATATATAACTGACATGTAGTGGCTCCTGTATTGGGACCATGAGGATGTCCGTTTATATATAATGAACACATACCGCAAATGCCCTCTCGGCAATCATGATCGAACACAAAAGGCTCCTTGCCTTCTTCTATCAACTGCTCGTTGAGAATGTCAAGCATCTCAAGGAATGAGGTATCATCTGGAATATCCTTCATCTCGCGAACATCAAAATGCCCTTTATCCTTAGGACCATTCTGACGCCAAAACTTCAATGTGAATGAAATATTTGCCATATTCTTAATTCTTATAATTTCTGGTTTGTACTTTTATAGCCTCATACTCAAGAGGTTCCTTTATAAGTTCCGGTGCTTTCTCGTCACTGCCTTGATACTCCCAGCAACCAACATAGAAGAAGTTTTTATCATCACGCTTAGCCTCGCCTTCCTCTGTCTGATATTCCTCACGGAAATGACCTCCACAAGATTCATTGCGAGAGAGAGCGTCATAAGCTATAAGCTCGCCCATAGTGATAAAGTCTCTGAGATGTATTGCTTTGTCAAGCTCAATATTCAGACCTTCTTTGCTGCCCGGTATAAAGAGATTGGTTTCAAATTCTTTACGGAGTTTCTTTATAAGTTCAAGACCCTCTTTCAGACCTTCTGCAGTACGTCCCATTCCAACATGCTCCCACATGATATGGCCGAGCTCTTTGTGAATGGAATCAACAGAACGTTTGCCTTGAATACCCATAAGTCTGTCTGTCTCTGCAGCAACAGCTTTCTCTGCTGCTTCAAATTCAGGAAGATCAGTAGAAAGACGAGGCCATATAGACTGGTCTGCAAGATAATTCTGTATGGTATAAGGCAATACGAAATATCCGTCGGCAAGACCTTGCATAAGCGCTGAAGCACCAAGACGGTTGGCTCCATGGTCTGAGAAGTTACACTCTCCTATGGCAAAGAGGCCTTGAATACTTGTCATAAGTTCATAATCAACCCAGATACCACCCATTGTATAGTGGATTGCCGGATAAATCATCATAGGATTATAATACTTCACGCCATTAATTTCATTGGCTAATTCTCCCGGATTGACGTCTGTAATCTCTTCGTACATATCGAAAAGATTGCCATAACGTTGACGTACAACATCTATACCAAGTCGCTCAATGCTCTCTGAGAAATCAAGGAACACGGCAAGACCTGTATTGTTTACACCAAATCCCTTGTCGCAACGTTCTTTGGCGGCGCGTGAAGCTACGTCACGTGGTACAAGATTACCGAATGCCGGATAACGACGCTCAAGATAATAGTCACGGTCTTCTTCCGGAATGTCTGAACCTTTCTTGCTGCCATTCTGAAGTGCTTTTGCATCTTCAATGTTTTTAGGTACCCAAATACGACCGTCATTACGCAACGACTCTGACATAAGTGTCAACTTTGACTGATTGGTACCATGAACGGGAATACAAGTAGGATGAATCTGTACATAAGAAGGATTTGCAAAATATGCTCCCTTACGATAGCAAGCCATTGCCGCCGTACAGTTACAGCCCATCGCATTTGTTGAAAGGAAATAAGTATTTCCATAACCACCTGTTGCTATAACAACAGCATTGGCAGAGAAACGCTCCAACTTTCCTGTTACAAGATTCTTTGCTATTATACCACGTGCACGACCGTCAACAATAACAACATCCTCCATCTCATAACGGGTAAACAGTTTAACACGGCCTGCATTTATCTGACAACTCAAAGCGGAATATGCACCAAGCAAAAGCTGCTGACCGGTCTGTCCCTTAGCATAAAATGTTCTTGAAACCTGAGCTCCGCCAAAAGAACGGTTAGCAAGCATGCCGCCATATTCACGCGCAAAAGGAACACCCTGGGCAACACATTGGTCAATGATGCTGTTTGAAACCTCTGCCAAACGATAGACATTGGCTTCACGTGCACGATAGTCACCACCCTTTACTGTATCATAAAACAGACGATATACTGAATCTCCGTCATTCTGATAATTCTTGGCTGCATTGATACCTCCCTGAGCAGCAATAGAGTGTGCACGACGAGGTGAATCTTGGATACAGAAATTAAATACGTTGAAACCCATCTCGCCAAGAGATGCTGCCGCAGAAGCGCCTGCAAGACCTGTACCAACAACTATTACATCAAGCTTCAACTTGTTTTTAGGGTTCACCAAACGCTGATGAGCCTTATAGTTTGTCCATTTCTCAGCCACAGGGCCTTCCGGAATTCTTGAATTTATTTGTTTTGCCATAATAATCGAAAATGATTTAATTATGAATATTTAATTTACAAGTTACAACAACCACACAGACTTGGAGCACAACCAACGGCAAATGCCAGAACCACAACAAGGAATCCTAACATAAGAATGGTTGAATAAACGATACTGATAACTTTCCAACGGCAGAACCATACCTTTCCGTTCCAACCGAAAGTTTGCATCGCACTCCAAAAACCATGTGAAAGATGGAACCAAATAGCTGCCAACCAGACAATGTAAAGCACTACATAAACAGGACAGCTAAAGACATCTTTCATGTAAGAAAAACCGTCTGCAGGATCATGAGCCACAGAGATACCTGTCAATTCGGCAAACATCATATTATACCAGAAATTGAACAAGTGAAGCAAGAGACCCAAAATTACTATCAGACCAAGCACAAGCATGTTCTGTGATGCCCACTCAACTTTTGCCGGCTTTGTAGTAACGGCATAACGTTCATTTCCACGCGCACGACGATTCTGAGCCGTCAGGATGAAAGCATAGACAATGTGAACCGCTACAAGAAAAGCCAAAGCAAGCGTTGCCACCACAGCATACCAATTACCTCCGAGAAACTCACAAATCATATTGTAAGCTTTACCCGAAAAGAGGGCTACAACGTTCATTGACATGTGGAACGTCAAGAACAGAATAAGTGCGACACCGGAAACCGACATCACTACCTTTCTACCAATAGATGAATTGATTAACCACATAGAAAAATAAAAAATTTTTAGTTATTTAAATATTTATTGTTTTGTCAAAAAATATATCACTACAAATTTCCAACTGCTAAACAACATTCACTCCATCAAATATAGTTATTGATGATACGCATGCAAAATTACAATTTTTAAATGAAAAACTGAAGCAATGTATAAAAATATGCAGAAAATATTATTTTATATGCGAGTTATGCCGGCATCCTTGCAACGTCTAAACATGTCATTTCAACATGTAGATACGCTATATTATAAATACGAACTACATAATAAAAGAACGGGCAACTTATATAAAAAACGCAGTCATATATACTTGTAAAATCAACATGATTGTTTGCGATTTGAAACATGGCGTTTTACGAGTCGTAAAACGGCTATTTACGATGCCTAAAGAGGCCATTTACGACATCTAAACAGCATAGTTATGTTTGTTAACTATCAACGAATTCAACAAACAAGTGCAAATTTACAATTAGTAGCGAGGAAATGCCTCAAACGGTGTCGAATCCAACTATTTTCTTGGTCTTGTATTGATTTTCTTCATAATTGCGTCAATATCGCCATTTCTTAAATGTTTTATTAGTAATGATTTTGTATATTTATATTTGTCTGTTAATTGTATCTTGTGATTATCAATGCAAATTGTACAGAGAAAGTAATTCTTCAATTGAGATATCAATACCAACCGTATTCAATGATAATATTTGTTTTTGATAAAGAATCCTAATAATCGCATTTTTCTCATCATTGCTGCCAAAATGAATACGTCTATGACATGTTGGACAAAGACAGACGATATTTTCAACGCAATCAATATTTCTTCCATATTTAGACCAAAAAATCTCGGAATTAGCAAATGTACAAGGTATTAAATGATGTCCTTCCATGTAAGGAATGCCTTTGTTTGTCAAAAAAGTTACATGGTTATTATCAAATTCGCATTTGAAATTTGCTTGTTTTAGAGCCTGTTTTGAGATATATGCTTTCTTTACAACTTGTTTCCCCGAAGTTCCATTGCTATAGCTTGGTTCTTGTTTTGAAGTATCAGACATAATCTTTTTATTCTCTGCTTCTTGGATCTCTTTTTGAAAACCAAGATCATTATCTTCTTCTTGGTCTTTTCTTCTAAAATAGTTTATCAACCACTGCAACATTTTTACCTCTTGTTTCGGACGCCGACCTGTGTAAAATCTTTGTTTACGAAACATCAACAAGTCTTCTCCACTCACATCAAACACAAACGGATTGGGTTCTGTTCGCAAATCATAGATATAATCAGACTCTATAGTGTAAGTACATTCTACTTTTTTCCCTCCTTCAAAAACAAAGCGATTTAAACCACAGCCGCGCTGTTTTTCTGCATAGACTTTGGCATTATCAGTAAAAGCTATAATCTTCCGATTATTCGAATTTAGTTGTTTTTGCACATAGATGACCATAATTCCATCTACATAATCGTCAGTTACTGATGCTCCAAGTCGTTCGATATTTGGATTATCATGCGGAGGAAGATAACCATAATAATGGCCATCAACTTCATTGGGACATAGATTGAAAACTTCGTGTCCCATGTTATGTTCCCAATAAGAACCAGAACCCAAATCAACAACGATATAATGAGATGGTAAAGTTAATTTTTGCGATGCTATATTAAAAACGTTATTAATATATTCAATCAATTCTGTATTTTTATAACTTGGAGTAAGAATGGAGCTACCACCTTTAAAACCTATCCTTTTCAATACATCCTCATTCAGCAGATTACCATCATATTCATCTTCCAGTTTTAATTGATATGTGTAATCGTTTGGAGCCTGTTCAATCCAATAAATACCATCCTCTCGAAGTACATTAACTTTATTAACCCTTAGTTTAAACCGAATAGCTCTGTCATCATTCATAAACAAATAGACAATATCGTTTTCTGCAAATTTCGATTTGATATTCATAGTCCAACTTATAAATCCTAACTCTTTTAAAGCCTTACGATGATTACAAATACTTTCGTTGGCAAAGGCAAGCCATGTGCGGTTGTGCGTCATAGTTGATTTATTGAAATTTACACGTGTTTTTCTATGATTTTACTGATTCTTCTGCTATTAACTTTACACTATATTTACTCTCATGCTGAAATTATTTATTCTATTTAAAAGTCGTTACTGAATAACTTTACAATGCATGAAAAGTGTTCATGAAAAGATTTACCCAGTCCTTTTCTTGCAAAGTTAAACATAAAATCCATTATTGCAATTAAAGCATGCGGATAAAATCTGCATTAAGCGTCCTTCTGCATCCTTATTATGCAGTCGGCACATAGGAGACCCTTTTTTGAAATGTTGTCAGCATATCTTTGCGCATATACGGTCGTTTGGTGTTATAGAATTGACGATTGCTCCTATGATATTCCGTGCTTGTCGTATGTTTTTCGGACGTTTCATCCTGTACTTTATGATGCCATTGACACGCTCTAGCACAGCATTGTCTGTAGGCTTGTAATCCTCTGTCATGGATATTGACGCTTCAACGGAGCGCAGCGTCATTATATTATCAAAATGCAAAAACATATAATATTTAAAGTTATTAGAAAAGATTTTGTAAATTTGCACGGATATAAGACAGATGCAAATGATTTTAAAATACGACGTCATTATCATTGGTGCGGGACATGCTGGATGTGAAGCAGCAACAGCTGCTGCCAATATGGGTGCTAAGACTTGTCTGATAACTATGGACATGAACAAAATAGCACAAATGAGTTGTAATCCGGCCATTGGAGGCATTGCAAAAGGACAGATAGTCAGAGAAATTGATGCTCTTGGAGGTCAGATGGGACTTATTGCAGATGCTACGTCTATACAATTTCGTATGCTAAATCTCTCTAAAGGACCGGCCGTATGGAGTCCGCGCGCGCAATGTGATCGTGAAAAATTCATTTGGCAATGGAGAGAGACACTTGACAGAACCGATAATCTTGACATTTGGCAAGATCAGGTATGTGAGATTATTACAGAGGGGAAAAATATAATTGGAGCTAAAACCATTTGGGGAGTTGAAATAAAAGCAAAAGCGGTTGTACTTACTGCGGGAACATTTCTTAATGGTTTGCTACACATAGGCCGATATACCTTGCCGGGAGGCCGCATAGCAGAACCTGCAGTCACAAGACTTACTGAAAGTATTGCAGAAAAAGGAATTTCGTTCGGACGAATGAAAACCGGCACTCCTGTTAGAATAGATAAACGGACCGTACATTTTGAAGAAATGGAAAAGCAAGATGGCGAAAATGATTTCCATAGCTTCAGTTTTATGAGCTCAGGTAAAAAACTTAAACAATTGCCATGCTGGATATGCTATACCAACACAGAGGTACATAAGACATTAATGGAAGCTATTAATGACTCTCCTCTATATAACGGACAAATTAAAAGCATTGGCCCCAGATACTGCCCTTCTATTGAGACGAAACTAAAAACTTTCCCGGATAAAGAACAACATCCACTGTTTTTAGAACCGGAAGGTGAAGACACTAATGAAATGTATCTTAACGGCTTTTCGTCAAGTATGCCAATGGAAGTACAGATAAATGCTTTGCGAAAAATCCCCGCATTCAGGGACATAAAAATATACAGACCGGGATACGCAATAGAATATGATTATTTTGATCCAACCCAATTAAAACACTCGTTGGAATCAAAAATAATAAACGGATTATTCTTCGCCGGACAGGTTAATGGTACAACCGGTTACGAAGAAGCCGGAGGACAAGGTATTGTTGCTGGCATAAATGCTGCATTATATTGTAATGGTAGTGATCCATTTACAATGCACAGAGATGATTCATATATAGGAGTACTTATAGATGATCTTGTTACAAAGGGTGTTGACGAACCTTATCGTATGTTTACCAGCCGCGCCGAATATCGAATATTGCTGCGGCAAGATGATGCAGACGCAAGACTTACGGAAAAATCCTACAAGATAGGATTATCTACAAACGAAAGATATAATTGGTGGAAAAGAAAAGAAGAAGGCATTGCGAAAATAATTAACTTCTGCCAACAAGAACATATCAAGCCGAAAGATGTAAATGACAAACTGGTAACTCTTGGAACGACACCGATTAAAGAAGGATGCAAAGCAATAGATCTTATATCAAGACCTCAAATTAATATTCACAATCTATCGGAAATAACGCCAAAATTAAAAGAAGTAATCGTATCTTTGCCTGATAGGAACGAGGAAATAGCTGAGTCAGCTGAGATAAAGATGAAATACAAAGGCTATATAGAACGTGAAAGAATAATCGCAGACAAGATGCATAGGCTTGAGAACATAAAAATAAAAGGTCATTTCAACTACATGGAGATGCAACAATTGTCAACAGAAGCGAGACAGAAATTGACAGCTATTAACCCGGAAACTTTGGCGCAAGCAGAAAGGATACCGGGAGTATCGCCAAGCGATATAAACATCTTGCTGATATTAATGAACAGATAGCAAACGTTTCACGTGGAACAAAATATAATTTAATCGTTAAATTGCAGAGTTTTACTAAATAATACATGTAAAGTTAATACATGGTAACTTGATTAATATTTAGCATCAAACCTACAAATATCATGCAAGATTTATATAATAGAGGATTTTGTAATTAGAATTAAGCAAGAACGACATATATACAAGAATATATCGGATAAATCATTAAAATATAAATACAATATGAATAACGAAAAGCTACTGGAGAATTTGAGGTGTATCCCTGATTTTCCACAGAAAGGAATCAACTTCAGAGATGTTACAACTTTGTTTAAAAACCCCGAATGTTTAAAGATTATAAATGACGAATTATACGAATTGTATAAAGATAAAGGCATCACAAAAATCGTTGGAATTGAAAGTCGTGGTTTTGTAATGTCGTCTGCATTAGCAGTAAGACTCAATGCAGGTGTCGTATTATGCAGAAAACCGGGCAAACTTCCTGCTGAAACCGTGCAGGAAAGTTACTCAAAAGAATACGGAACAGATACCATAGAGATTCACAAAGATGCAATAAACGAGAATGATGTACTATTGTTGCATGATGATTTACTCGCAACAGGCGGTACGATGAAAGCCGCTTACAATCTGGTTAAAAAGTTTAATCCGAAAAAAATATACGTGAATTTCTTGATAGAACTTGTAAACGAGAACTTAAAAGGAAGGGAAACATTTGACGAAGGCACGGACATTACAAGTCTTCTAAAAGTTTGATTGTATTGCTATGAAACATTATTGACGAGCATACAGAATCATATTATTTGTTCTTTATATTAAAGATTTATATATTCTGTATGCTCGTCTGTTTGTATTTGTTATATGGTAGTTTTATAGAACCATATCTATTCACAATTGTTTCCGACTTGTATTGCATTTTACATTTACACGTTTTACAAAGAAACGTTATATATTAAAGAGTGCGTGCAAACGTTTCACGTGAAACATTATTTACTAAATCTTACACAAGAGTATTATATCAATGGCTAAAAAGGACGCAGAAAGCAAGGAGTTGAGACTAAGGTCTATTATAAGTAATATGCCTTCCAAACCCGGAAGCTATCAATTCTATGACATCAATGGTAAGATTATATATGTCGGAAAGGCAAAGAATCTAAAAAACAGAGTATCATCTTACTTCCACAAAGAAGTTGACCGGCTTAAGACAAAGATTCTTGTAAGCAAAATAGAAGACATTAAATACATTGTAGTAAACACGGAAGAAGATGCTTTACTATTGGAAAACAATTTGATAAAGAAATACAAACCCAAATATAACATTCTGCTTAAAGACAGCAAGACCTATCCTTATATCTGCGTAACAAAGGAATTATTTCCGCGAGTATACAAGACAAGGATCGTAAACAGGAAAACGGGAATATATTTCGGTCCTTATAGTCATGTCGGTAATATGTACGCGATATTGGAATTGATACGAAAATTGTATAAGCCACGCTCATGTAACATGCTGTTAAGACGTGAGGGAATAGCTGACGGGACGTATAAGCCATGTTTGGAATATCATATACACAACTGCGGTGCTCCATGTATTAACAAGCAAAGTTATGAGGACTATCAGGAAAACATCAACAATATTAAAGAGATTCTCAAAGGAAACACCCGGCAATTATCAAAACTGCTGTTTGAAAAGATGCAGCTATTTGCTGAAGAACTTAGATTTGAAGAGGCTGAAACAATAAAACAACAGTATTTATTACTTAATAATTTCTGTTCAAAAAGCGAGGTTGTAAGCCATACTATCAGCAATGTAGATGTGTTTACCATAACTAACGACGAGAAAACAGCATACATCAATTTCCTCCATGTCATGAACGGCAGTATTAATCAAGCTCAAACGTTTGAATTCAAGAAGAAATTGGATGAAAGTGATGAAGATATTCTGCAAATAGCCATACTGCGTATCAGGGAAATTATGGGCAGCGAGTCTAAAGAAATCATCCTTTCAGAGCCTATAAATATGCATCTGGATGACGTTGTCTTTACCGTTCCGCAAAAGGGAGACAAGAAAAAGCTCATCGAACTTAGCCTGATGAATGGCAAACAATATCGTTTTGACAGGCTGAAACAGGCCGAAAAGCTCAATCCGGAGCATAAAGCGGTAAGGCTGATGAAAGAGCTACAAGCGCTGTTAAAGCTAAACAAGTTGCCATACCATATAGAGATGTTCGACAACTCTAATATAAGCGGTAGTGATGCAGTCGCGTCATGTGTGGTATTCAAGAAGTTAAAGCCATGTAAGAATGAGTATAGGAAGTATAACATCAAGACTGTGGTAGGTCCGGATGACTATGCTTCGATGCAAGAAGTTATCAGACGACGCTATAAAAGACTGATTGAAGAGGGCGGAGAAATGCCCGATCTGATAATAACCGACGGTGGCAAAGGGCAAATGAGTGTAGTAAGAAGCGTTATTGAAAATGAATTAGGGCTGGATATACCAATAGCCGGACTTGCAAAGAATGACAAACACCGTACCAATGAGCTGCTTTACGGCAACCCTGTATTATCAGTAGGCATCAAAACAGACAGCGAACTGTTTAAGGTTTTGACAAGAATACAAGATGAAGTGCATAAAACTGCAATAACATTCCACAGAAACAAAAGAAGCAAGAATGCCTTACACTCCGAACTTGATGATATTAAGGGTATAGGTGTCAAGACAAAAGCTCTGCTTTTACAAGAGTTCAAGAGCGTGAAACGCATAAAAGAGAGCGACCTTGAAACGCTGATAGCTAAAGTCGGAAACGCCAAAGGACATATCATATACAACCATTTTCATCCGCAGCAATAAAACAATACGGCACAAACACTTATTTAAAGATTCGGAAAGATAGTGTTTGACCTATGTAACTATACTGTTTTCCGTCTGTTACTATGGTAGTTATAATGCGTAACGATATTGTTTTTAACATGTAAATTACTTATTTTAATCCGGAATTTAGTAATTTTACATTTCATATTTCCCGCATCCAGCATAAAAAGGTCTTGAAATAATTGACTTAATGACAAAATTAATTACATTTGCATATTAATTATAGTTACCTTTACAATAATGAGAACAGTCATTCAAAGAGTTAAAAACGCTTCAGTTACAATAAACGGAAACATAAAGTCTTTTATCGGCGAAGGGCTTCTCATTCTACTTGGCATTGAAGAAACAGACAAAAAAGAAGACGCCGAATGGTTAGCAAAAAAGATAACTGCGCTGCGAATATTCAATGACGATAACGGTGTCATGAACAAAAGCATAACGGATATACATGGAGAAGCACTCGTAATAAGCCAATTTACGCTATTTGCAAGCTACAAGAAGGGCAATCGCCCGTCGTGGTTCAGAGCAGCCCGCCACGAAATTTCCATGCCCTTATACGAATATTTTTGCAAATATCTGCAACAGCTATCAGACTTACCTGTCAAAACAGGCGTCTTTGGAGCTGACATGAAGGTTGAACTGCTAAACGACGGACCAGTAACAATATGCATGGACACCAAGAACAAGGAATAAAAACAAAGAAGAAAAACAACTAAAAGTCGCTGGACAACTTCAACAAGCAGCATTCCCAATTACAGGTAACTCTTTGATTATCATCAATATTTAGACAAAAATAGATAATATACACACATTTAACACGTTAAAAGTAACAAACATAATATGTCTGAAAACAAGGATATAACCTTACAAGAAGCCCAGAACATGGTCGACAAATGGATAAAGACCTATGGTGTAAGATATTTTTCTGAACTGACAAACTTAGCTATCCTGACAGAAGAAGTAGGAGAGCTGGCAAGAGTCATTGCAAGACGATATGGTGAACAGAGCTTCAAAGAAGGCGAAAAAGACAATCTTGGAGACGAAATGGCAGATGTACTCTGGGTGCTTATGTGTCTTGCCAACCAGACAGGCATAAACCTGACGGAACAATTCATAAAGAACATACAAAAGAAAACCGACAGAGACAAGAACAGACACGCAGCTAACAAGAAACTGAAATAAAAAATACTAACAATAAAAAACTTGATACTATGTCAGACAAGAAACATGAAAACGACTGTAACTGTAATCACAAGCATGATAACATTACAAAAAAGATGAGCAAATACGAAGAGGCTCTCAGCAAATATGTAACTGATATTGACGATATTGACGTCAAGGAAAACGTAAAGCGTATAATTGCCGAGAAAGTTCATGAAAACGACACTCCAGAAGTTAAAAAATTCCTTTTCGGAAGCATAGAACTCACAACTCTGAAAACAACAGATTCAGAAGAAAGCGTATTAGCCTTTACCGAAAGAGTAAACGATTTCGATTCAGCCTACCCTGCCCTACCCCACGTTGCAACAATATGCGTATATCCATGTTTTGCAAAAACTGTAAGCGAAAGCTTGGAAGTTGACGGTGTTGAAATAGCATGTGTGTCAGGAAGTTTCCCCTCATCACAAGCACTTATAGAGGTAAAAGTTGCCGAAACAGCACTTGCAGTAAAAGACGGAGCCACAGAAATAGACATCGTAATGCCTGTCGGGAAATTCCTCAGCGGCGACTACGAAAGCGTCTGTAATGATATAAGCGAAATGAAAGAAGCTTGCGGAACAGCCCCAATGAAAGTGATATTAGAAACCGGTGCACTTAAAACAGCATCAAATATCAAGAAAGCAAGCATCCTCTCCATGTATGCAGGAGCAGATTACATCAAGACATCAACCGGCAAAATGGAGCCCGCAGCAACACCGGAAGCAGCATATGTGATGTGTCAAGCCATTAAAGAATACTATGATCAGACAGGCATACAGATAGGTTTCAAGCCCGCAGGAGGCATCAATTCAGTAATAGACGCCATTATATATTACACTATTGTAAAGGAAATCTTAGGTGAAAAATGGCTGACAAACAAATGGTTCCGACTCGGAACAAGCCGTTTGGCAAACATGCTGCTAAGCGAACTTACAGGAGAAGAAACAAAATTCTTCTAAAAAGAAGAATGATATAGACCTGAAAAACAAAGCAATAAAGACATCATATACAAATATCTGAATGTACCATGCAGTCAACGGCAGCATTATAGCAGCCGACAACTTAATCGCCATGATACATTCAGATATTTATTTTCATAAGACCGACCAATGTATAAACACGTTTTTCCGTTATACATTGCGCTCTATAACAAAATCAAGATAGGCGGTCAGCGCTTTGGATATTGCCGGATCCTTCACATCATTATCAATAAAATCCGCCGCTTCTTTACGCATTTCTGCCATACGTTTCTCGGCATATTCTATACCACCATTGGCTTTGGTATATTCAACAAGCACATCTATTTCATCAGAAGTTATAGTATGATTCTTTACCTTAGCAGCCAATTGTTTGATATACGGATCATCAGACCTATCAACAGCATATATAGCCGGCAGGGTCAACTTCCCTTCTGCCATATCATTACCGGTAGGCTTTCCAATCTCTTTTGAATCAAAATAGTCAAATATATCATCACGAATTTGAAATATCATACCCAAAAGTCTGCCAAACCGGGCCGCGCCATCCAACTCCCCTTCCGTCTTACCGGCAGATATAGCTCCTATCGTACAACAAGCCTCAAACAAAGCCGCTGTCTTCCTTATTATAACTTCATAGTAAACTTCTTCAGAAATCTCATCCTCAGCATTGCTCGTCAACTGCAATATCTCACCATCAGACAAAGTCCTGCCCAACTCGGCAAGAGTCCTTACAATCAGCTCATTATGAGTCTTTGAAACATGAAGCAATGCCGTTGAAAGAATATAATCACCAACAAGTACGGCAACCTTATTACCATAAGAATGATTTACAGACGACTGCCCCCTTCTCTCAATACTCTCATCCACAACATCATCATGAACTAAAGAAGCCGTATGTAACAACTCTATACCCAAAGCAGCCTGTAAAGTCACGTCACTTATACACCCATAATTCTTTGCCATTAACATTATAAGCATAGGTCTCATACGCTTTCCTGCACGCTTTCTGATGCGAGAAAAAATCTCCTCCTGCAACATTCCTGTGTGAGAAAGAGATGTATTGAACAAGTCAGAAAAAGCATTTAACTCAACCTCTATCGGCTTCTTTATTATTGACAAATAATCCATTTGATTGCAAATTTTCTTACAAAAATACGTGTTTTTTCGGATTAATAATAAAAAAATAGTAATTTTACATTTTAAAAAACATAAAAATGGAAAAGTTATTCCTGTTAGACGCATACGCATTGATTTACCGTGCATATTACGCATTCATTAAAAATCCCCGAATTAACTCAAAAGGCATGAATACATCTGCCATTATGGGATTTTGTAACACACTTCATGAAGTAATACAAAAAGAACAACCAACACTATTGGGCGTTGCTTTTGACCCACAAGGCCCTACTTTCCGTACAGAAGCATACAGCCAATATAAAGCCCAACGTGAAGAAACACCTGAAGACATCCGTAAATCCGTTCCTATTATAAAAGAAATCCTTATTTCAATGAACATTCCGGTTCTTGAAGTTAAAGGTTTTGAAGCCGACGACATAATAGGCACATTAGCCAAACAGGCTGCATCACAAAACATAGAAACATACATGCTTACTCCGGATAAAGATTACGGACAAATTGTCAATGAAAATATATACATGTACCGCCCACGTCACGGAGGCGGATATGAAACACTTGATGCCAATGGTATTTGTGCAAAATATGAAATTAATTCAACTGCACAAATCATAGACCTCTTAGGATTGATGGGAGACTCTGCCGACAACATACCGGGATGTCCCGGCGTAGGAGAAAAGACCGCTGTAAAATTAATACATCAATTTGGCAGCATAGAGCAACTACTTGAAAGAACATCAGAATTAAAAGGAGCACTTAAAAAGAAAATAGAAGATAATAGCGAACAAATTAAATTCTCAAAATTTTTAGCTACTATCAAAACTGACGTTCCTATATCTCTTGAAGTCGAAAAACTAAAAATAAGCGAACCCAATTTTGCAGAACTCAAAAAAATATTTGATGAATTAGAGTTTAAAAACCTTTTAAACAAATTCCTTAATAAATCGGAAAATAACATAAAAAACAAGAACGGACAACTTGATTTATTTGCAAATTTCTCGAACGATGAGTCAGAAGTTGCAAAAAACACGAATTTAAAGACCTTAAATAATATAGACTACACTTACAAACTTGTTGACAATGAGAATGATATACGAAATTTATATGATTTTTTAAGGACAAAAAAAATATTAAGTTTAGATACTGAGACAACATCAACCAATGCTATAGATGCTGAATTGGTCGGTTTAAGCTTTTCTGTAACAGAAAATGAAGCGTTCTATGTACCTATTCCTCCGGAGCGGGAAAAGGCAGAAAAAATTATCAACATATTTAAACCGCTATATGAAAATAGTGAAATACAGAAAGTCGGACAAAACATAAAGTACGATTTTACTGTATTGGCAAATTATGGAGTGACACTTAAAGGTGAAATGTTTGATACAATGATTGCCCATTATCTACTCCAGCCGGAACTTCGTCATAATATGGATTATTTGGCAGAGGTTTATCTGAATTACAAAACTATTCATATTGAAGAGTTGATAGGACCTAAAGGGAAGAAACAAGGCTCCATGCGAGATCTTGATCCGAAAGAAATATATGAATACGCCTCTGAAGACGCGGACATAACATTGAAACTAAAAAATATACTTGAGCCGAAATTAAAAGAGAACGGTATTTGGAGCTTGTTTCATGATATAGAAATGCCGCTCGTACCTGTACTCGCTGAGATGGAAATGAATGGCGTTAGAATAGACACAACTTCGCTTAACGAAACATCAACAATTTTATCACAAAGGATTAATGATATAGAAAAAGAGATATATTCTTTGGCAGGAGAAGTGTTCAACATATCATCTCCCAAACAAGTAGGCGATATTTTGTTTGGCAAGATGAAGATAGTTGAAAAGCCCAAAAAGACTAAAACGGGGCAGTATGTAACATCAGAAGAAGTTCTACAACAGCTCAAGAACAAGAGCGAAATTGTTGGTAAGATACTTGAACATAGGGGTTTAAAGAAGCTGCTCAACACATATGTCGATGCTTTACCTAAACTTATCAATCCAAAGACAGGACACATACATACATCATTTAACCAAACAGTAACAGCAACAGGAAGACTTTCATCAAGTGATCCTAATTTACAGAACATACCGGTACGCGGAGAAGACGGTAAAGAGATACGTCGCGCATTTATTCCTGAGGAAGGATGCCTGTTTTTTTCTGCCGATTACAGCCAAATAGAATTGCGCGTTATGGCACATCTTAGCGGTGATGAGAATATGATTGACGCATTTAGAAACGGTTATGATATACATGCCGCAACTGCCGCCAAGATTTATAAAGAGTCTATAGATACTGTAAGCCGTGATCAACGTACAAAAGCCAAACGTGCCAACTTTGGTATAATTTATGGAATAACCGTTTTTGGTCTTGCAGAACGTCTTGACATAAGCCGTTCTGAAGCGAGCCAATTGATAGAAGGGTATTTTGAAACATTCCCCAAAGTGCATGAATATATGGAAAAGGCAAAAGAAAAAGCCCGCAATAACGGTTATGCCGAGACACTATTCAACCGAAAACGTTATCTTCCCGACATACTGTCGCACAATGCGACAGTAAGAGGTTTTGCCGAGCGCAATGCCATAAACGCACCAATACAAGGAACGGCCGCAGACATTATAAAAGTGGCGATGATACATATATACAAGCGTTTTAAAGAAGAAGGGATACGCAGCAAAATGATATTACAAGTTCACGATGAATTAAACTTTTCCGTATATCCGGAAGAACGTGAAATAGTAGAAAAGATAGTCATTGAAGAGATGCAATCTGCTTACCAGCTATCCGTACCTCTCATTGCAGACAGCGGATGGGGCAACAACTGGCTTGAAGCACATTGATATACACTTTAAGATTAAGGTATATGACAACCTTTTCTTTGCAGATGTCTCATTATGTCAAAATAAATCAGTAACTTCGCAGCCGTATTAAATAAACTTTCTATAAAGACATGTCATTAAAATGTGGTATCGTGGGATTGCCAAACGTCGGTAAATCCACGCTTTTCAATTGTCTGTCAAGCGCAAAAGCTCAGGCAGCAAACTTTCCTTTTTGTACTATTGAGCCTAACGTAGGAGTAATTACCGTACCTGACGAGAGGCTCACAAGATTGGCAGAAATCGTACATCCGGGCAGAATAGTTCCTGCTACTTGTGAGATTGTTGATATCGCCGGTCTTGTAAAAGGTGCATCTAAAGGCGAAGGTCTTGGTAACAAGTTTCTTGGAAACATACGTGAGACAGATGCTATAATCCATGTTCTCAGATGTTTTGAAGATGAAAATATAACCCATGTTGACGGTACTATCGACCCTGTACGTGACAAGGAAATCATCGATACAGAACTGCAATTGAAAGACCTTGAAACGATTGAGAGTCGTTTGTCAAAGCAACAAAAGGTGGCAGCAGCCGGTAATAAAGACGCAAAGATAGAAGTTGGTGTCCTTGAAGCATATAAAGAAGTGCTTGAACAAGGCAAAAACGCACGTTCGGTCCAATTTGAAAGCAAAGAAGAACAAGATGCTGCGCGCAACTTATTCTTATTGACAGCAAAACCCGTACTCTATGTTTGCAATGTCGATGAGGCATCAGCTAAAACAGGTAACAATTATTCAGCCTTGATAGAAAGCATTGCAAAGGAAGAAGGAGCCGAAGCTATGGTTATAGCCGCTAAGACGGAAGAAGATATAGCAAGCCTTGAGACATACGAAGACAAGCAGATGTTTCTTGACGAACTCGGACTTGAAGAGAGCGGTGTCAATCGTCTCATAAAAAAAGCATACGCTTTGCTCAATCTTGAGACATTTATCACAGCCGGAGAAATGGAGGTTAAGGCATGGACATATCACAAAGGCTGGAAAGCACCTCAATGTGCAGGAGTCATACATACCGACTTTGAAAAGGGATTTATCCGTGCGGAAGTCATCAAATATGCCGATTACATACAATATGGGTCTGAATCGGCGGTCCGCGAAGCCGGTAAATTGGGCATTGAAGGAAAAGAATATGTAGTGCAAGACGGTGATATCATGCACTTCAGATTCAACGTATAAAGCCGCTTATCGGCAGTATTCAGAATCAGTTTCCTGTTTCCGTCAGAGATTAAACAAAAGCTAACATTTCAAATACATCATTTTCGGCATACCAAATATGGATTTATTCAACTATATTGTATGGAATCCTGACCTTAAAGCCTTTGGTTTTATACGTTGGTATTCTCTATTCTGGCTATTAGGTCTATTGGCAGCATACATTCTTGTTAAAAGATTATACCGTCAGCAGAATATTAAAGACGAGTTGTTCGACCCTCTTTTTTTCTATTGTTTTATCGGTATTCTTGTTGGCGCCCGCTTGGGTCATTGTCTGTTTTATGAGCCCGGATATTTCCTGTCAAGCGGAACCCACATTATAGAGATGCTGCTTCCGTTCCGTTATGGCATGGACGAAGCGTGGCATTTCACAGGCTATGAAGGTCTTGCAAGTCACGGAGGAACCATAGGACTTATCATTGCCCTATGGTTATATGTAAGACACACGAAATTAAGTATATGGCGAGTTCTTGACAACATAGCTATTGCCACTCCGATAACGGCATGTTGCATCCGTTTAGGCAACCTTATGAATTCAGAAATCATCGGTAAAACGACAGATGTTGCATGGGCTTTCGTGTTTGAAAGAATAGATATGTTGCCTCGTCATCCCGGTCAGCTGTATGAGGCCATAGCCTATGCTTTGTTTTTTATAGTCGGATTGTGGCTGTATAAACGCAAACCGGCAATGGTCGGTACCGGGTTTTTCTTCGGTTTGTGCCTTACACTTATCTTCACGGCACGCTTTTTCATAGAATATACCAAAGAGGTACAAGAGTCTTTTGAGGAAAGTATGATTTTTGATATGGGGCAATTGCTCAGTCTGCCATTTATCATTATTGGTATATTGTGCATGTATAAAGCCTTTCGACAACAGTCAAAAAACATCTGATACTATATGTATAGAAGTGTGTCAAGACATTCTTTGCAGTAATCATTATCTGTAAAAAAGTCTTGACACACTTCTTTTTATTTTCCTCCAACGATTTTTTTTATGCCGTCAAGCTTGTTTAGTGCCTCCATCGGTGTCAGATTGTTTATGTCAAGCCCTAGAATTTCATCCCTTACCTGGCATAATACCGGGTCATCAAGCTGAAAGAAGCTTAGCTGCACGCCTTCACGCCCCTGATCAAAGGCTTCGGCAGAGGGCTTCTTCCCTACTCCTACGTGTGAGTTATCGTTTTCCAACTGTTTCAATATAGTATTGGCACGCTTTACAATGCTATTTGGCATACCTGCTATCTGAGCCACATGTATTCCGAACGAATGTTCAGAACCGCCGCGTTCAAGCCGTCTCAAGAATATCACTTTGCCGTTTATCTCTTTCACGCTGACATTATAGTTCTTTATCCTGCTGAAATTCTTCTCCATTTCATTCAGTTCGTGATAGTGAGTGGCAAAGAGTGTTCTTGCTTTTGCCTTTGGTTTCTCATGCAGATATTCCACTATCGCCCATGCAATGCTTATGCCGTCGTATGTCGATGTGCCTCGTCCGAGCTCGTCAAACAATACAAGAGAGCGCGGAGTAACGTTGTTAAGGATGTTTGCAGCCTCTGTCATTTCCACCATAAATGTAGATTCGCCAAGCGAAATATTGTCAGAAGCCCCTACCCTTGTGAATATTTTGTCCACCAGACCTATTCTTGCGCTCTCGGCAGGAACAAACGAACCTATCTGTGCCATTAACACAATAAGTGCCGTCTGGCGCAACAATGCCGACTTTCCTGCCATATTTGGACCTGTAATGATGACTATCTGCTGTCGTTTGTCATCAAGTTGTATGTCGTTAGGTACATACTTCTCCCCTACCGGCAGCTGTGTTTCGATTACAGGATGCCTTCCCTGCTTTATGTCAAGCATTATTTCTTCTGTCTCTATCTGCGGACGTATATAGTTTCTTTGTTCCGCGTCTTTGGCAAACGACAAAAGGCAGTCGAGTTCTGCCATAAGAGTGGCATCAGTCTGTATTGCCGGGATATAGCGTTGCGTGTCTGCCACAATGTCGGCAAAGAGTTTAGCCTCCAATTGTAGTATCTTGTCTTCTGCGCCGAGTATCTTTTCTTCATACTCTTTAAGCTCCTGAGTGATATATCTCTCTGCTTGGGCAAGTGTCTGCTTGCGCACCCACTCTTGCGGAACCTTGTCTTTGTACATGTTTCTGACTTCAAGATAATATCCGAACACGTTGTTATAGCCTATCTTCAGCGATGCTATTCCGGTCTGTTCTATCTCTCTCTGCTGTATTTTCAGCAAGTAGTCCTTACCGCTGTATGCTATATTGCGCAGCTCGTCAAGCTCTTCGCTGACACCACTGTTAATGACGTTGCCCTTGTTTACAAGTTGTGGAGGGTCGTTTTGTATTTCTTTCGCTATGCGTGCCGTGAGTTCGGCGCACGGAGACAGCCTCTCCCCTATCCTTTTCAGCTCGTTATTGTCTGCCGACAGACATGCTTCCTTTAACGGAACAACAGCCATAAGAGCGTTTTTCAACTGTACCATTTCACGCGGAGTTACTCTTCCCACCGCGACTTTAGACACTATACGCTCCAAATCTCCTACTATTGCAAGTTGAGAGTCTGCCGTTTCTTTCATCTCAGGCTGTTTGAAGAAACATTCAACGACAGATTGTCTCTTGTCTATCTCCGTTGCATCTGTCAGTGGGAATACTATCCATCTCTTCAACAGTCGTGCTCCCATTGGCGTTACCGTACTGTCAAGAACGTCAAGCAACGACAATCCGCCTTCCTGCATGGGATTCAACAGCTCAAGAGAGCGTATCGTAAACTTGTCAAGTCTCACATATCTCTCTTCATCTATCCTCGATAGCGATGTGATATGTGACAGTTGTGTATGCTGGGTAATTTCAAGATATTGCAGAATTGCGCCTGCTGCTGATATTCCGCTGCGCATGTGTCCCACGCCGAACCCCTTGAGGCTTCTCACTCCGAAGTGTTTTAACAGCTTCTGCTCTGCTGTCTGTTCCACAAAAGCCCAATCGTCAAGTTCGTAAGTAAACAGTTTTCCACCGAAATACCTTAAAAAAGCATCCCTCTTACCACGTTCAAAAAGCACTTCTTTAGGCTGAAAGTTCACGAGTAACTTCTCTATATTGTCATAAGAACCTTCATCAACAAAAAACTCTCCAGTGGAAATATCAAGAAAAGCCACGCCACATGCTGTCTTACCGAAGTTTACAGCGGCAAGAAAGTTGTTTTCTTTATAGTTAAGAACATTATCGCTCATGGCGACACCCGGCGTTACAAGCTCTGTTATCCCCCTCTTTACCAACTTCTTTGTAAGCTTCGGGTCTTCCAATTGGTCACATATTGCAACCCGCCTTCCTGCTCTTATCAGTTTGGGAAGATATGTGTCAAGGGCATGATGAGGAAATCCTGCCATCTCTGTAGCCGCACCTTTGGTATTGCCGTTGCTACGACGGGTCAGCGTTATACCAAGTATTCTGCTTGCATCGACGGCATCTTGCAGGTAAGTCTCGTAAAAGTCTCCGCACCTGAACAGCAATAATGCGTCAGGGTGTTTGCCTTTCAGCTCGAAAAACTGCCTCATCATAGGCGTCAGCTCATTGTCCTTTTTAGCCATTTCTCTTTTCTTTAGCATGCAAACTTACTAATTTTTTTTGAGAAGTTTTGCTTTTTTACATATTGTTTGGGACAGCAAAGATAGAGAAACATCGTTTTTTAAAATCGTAACTATGGTATTTGCAAGGTCTAACTATGCTGTTTACGACACGCTAACATGCTGTTTGCACGATGTAAGTATGGTGTTTACGGGGCATCGTTTTATAAAAACCAATATTTTCGTTTTGATTTGTCACAAAGTAGATGTATCTTTGCATGGATTTATAATCACACAATGACTCATTGTCTTTCATGATGACAATGAACGTAAATACAAAAACAATATACCAAACAACAACATGGAATATAATTTCAACGAGATTGAGAGAAGGTGGCAACAGCAGTGGGCGGAGATGAAGACCTACAAAGTGACTGAAGACAATGACAAAAAGAAGTTTTATGTACTCAACATGTTCCCTTATCCGTCAGGAGCGGGACTTCACGTAGGCCATCCTCTCGGATATATTGCAAGCGATATATATGCACGATACAAGCGTCTTTGCGGCTACAACGTGCTTAATCCTATGGGCTATGACGCTTACGGACTGCCGGCGGAACAATATGCCATACAGACAGGACAGCATCCTGCTATCACTACATCGCAGAATATCAACCGCTATCGACAACAACTCGACAAGATAGGCTTCTCGTTTGACTGGGACAGAGAAGTGCGTACATGTGACCCGAAATACTATCATTGGACACAATGGGCGTTCCAGAAGATGTTCAACTCCTTCTATTGCAACACCTGTCATAAGGCAATGCCGATTGAAAAGCTTATAGAACACTTTGAAAACAATGGTACCGAAGGGCTTGATGTGGCTCAGACAGAAGAACTGTCTTTTACCGCTGATGAGTGGAAAGCCATGAGTGAGAAACAGCAACAGGAAACACTCATGAACTATCGTATAGCTTATCTGGGAGAAACAATGGTTAACTGGTGTGCCGGACTCGGTACTGTGCTTGCCAATGATGAGGTTGTAGACGGTGTAAGTGTCAGAGGCGGATATCCTGTCGTGCAGAAAAAGATGCGCCAATGGTGCTTGAGAGTAAGTGCGTATGCGCAGCGTCTGCTTGACGGACTTGATACTCTTGAATGGACAGACTCGTTGAAAGAGACCCAACGCAATTGGATTGGACGTTCGGAAGGTACGGAAATGGAGTTCAAAGTAGCAGGTACAGACACGGCGTTTACCATCTTCACAACACGTGCAGATACCATTTTCGGTGTTACATTCATGGTACTTGCTCCTGAGAGCGAACTTGTTGACAAGCTCACAACAGCCGACAGAAGAGCCGAAGTTGACGAATATATATCTTATGTGAAGAAGCGTACAGAGCGTGAACGCATAAGTGACCGCAAGGTTACAGGCGTTTTCTCAGGCTCATACGCCGTAAATCCGTTTACCGGAGACAATATTCCGATATGGATTTCAGAATATGTACTTGCCGGATACGGCACCGGAGCTATCATGGCTGTGCCTGCACACGACTCAAGAGACTATGCTTTCGCACGTCATTTCAACCTGCCTGTAATACCTCTCATCGAAGGATGCGATGTCAGCGAAGAAAGTTTCGATGCCAAAGAGGGTAGGGTAACCAACAGTCCGGCAGATGGAAAGACTGCCCTTGACGGCTTCTCGCTTAACGGATTAAGCGTAAAAGAAGCTATACAAAAGACTAAAGACTTTGTCACAACACATCATCTCGGACGCGTAAAAGTAAACTTCCGTCTGAGAGACGCCATATTCTCACGCCAGAGATATTGGGGAGAGCCGTTCCCTGTTTACTACAAAGAAGGTATGCCTTATATGATACCCGAAAACAAACTGCCTCTCGAACTGCCGGAAATAAGCGAATACAAACCTACAGAAAACGGCGAGCCGCCTCTCGGACACGCCAAGACATGGGCTTGGGATGAAAAAAAGGCACAAGTAGTTGACAAGTCTTTGATTGACAACATCAGCGTTTTCCCTCTCGAACTCAATACTATGCCCGGATTTGCAGGCTCTTCGGCTTACTATCTGAGGTATATGGACCCACACAACGACAATGCTCTCGTAAGCGAAAAAGCCGACTCTTATTGGCAAAACGTTGATCTTTACGTTGGTGGAACCGAACATGCGACGGGACATCTCATATATTCACGCTTCTGGAACAAGTTCCTTTTCGACATCGGAACATCATGTAAAGAAGAGCCGTTCAGCAAACTTGTCAATCAAGGAATGATACAAGGACGCTCCAACTTCGTATATCGCATAAACAGCGATGACCATTCGGCAGCTCCAACATTCGTATCTCTCGGACTGAAAGACCAATATGACGTCACACCAATACATGTAGACGTAAACATAGTACACGGAGATGTGCTTGATATTGACGCCTTTAAGGCATGGCGTCCCGAATATAACAATGCCGAATTCATACTCGAAAACGACAAATACGTTTGTGGTTGGGCTATTGAAAAAATGTCAAAGTCGATGTTCAATGTAGTCAATCCGGACATGATTGTAGAGAAATACGGTGCCGATACACTACGTCTTTACGAGATGTTCCTCGGTCCTGTAGAACAAAGCAAGCCTTGGGACACCAACGGTATTGACGGTTGCCACCGCTTTCTTAAGAAGTTATGGGGTCTTTATTACGGCAAAGACGACAAGATTACCGTTAATGACGAGCCGGCAACACCAGAACAACTGAAGTCCGTACACAAACTTATCAAGAAAGTGACGCAGGATATCGAGCAGTTCAGCTATAACACTTCGGTCGCAGCATTTATGATTTGCGTAGGAGAACTGCATCAGCTCAAATGTCACAACAGAGAACTGCTGTCACAACTTATCGTGCTCATTGCACCGTTTGCCCCACACATTGCCGAAGAACTGTGGCACGCTATGGGTAACAATGGTACTGTATGCGACGCGCAATGGCCGGAACACAACGAAAAATACCTTGTTGAAAGTCAGATGCAGCTTACTGTCTCTTTCAATGGCAAGGCGCGCTTCCAAATGCAATTTGATGCCGATGCCGATAACAAGACCATTGAAGATGCCGTACGCGCTGATGAGAGAACGGCAAAATATATTGACGGCAAACAAATAGTAAAAGTCATCATCGTGCCAAAGAAGATTATCAATATGGTTATCAAATAACAGACTGCAAAACATGCTGAAGAAAGTTCTCCTGCAGGAAATACGAGACTATACAAACATAACTCTCGGACTGCTGTTATATACCTTTGGGTTTACCGTATTCCTTTTGCCCTATAAGATAGTGACAGGAGGAATAGCCGGAGTTGGGGCAATTATATTCTACGCCTCACGTTTTCCCGTGCAATATACTTTCTTCATAATAAACGCAATCCTTATCGTTGCAGCCTTGAAAATATTAGGTTGGCGTTTCCTCGCAAAGACAATCTATGCCACTTTCGCGCTCACTTTCTTTTTAGAAGTGGCACAAGACATTGTGATAAAGCCCGATGGCAGCTTCTATAAACTGTTGGGAGAGGGCAACGACTTCATGTCTCTCATCATAGGGTGTATGCTTACAGGAACGGCACTTGCCGTTGTCTTCCTTAATAACGGCAGTACCGGAGGAACAGACATCATTGCCGCCGTTGTAAACAAATATTACAACATCACTCTCGGCAAGGTGCTTATACTCATAGATGTATGCATTATAGGCAGCTGTCTCATTGTTGACAATCTCGGACCAATGGAGATAAGATGCCAGAAAGTGGTCTTCGGTCTGTGCACAATGGTTATAGAGTGTCTTATGCTTGATTATGTGATGTATTGGCAACGGCAATCAGTACAGTTTCTAATATTTTCAAACAAACACAAAGAAATAGCAGAAGCCATCGTAAAGACAACAGACCATAGCCTTACCATACTTGACGGACACGGTTGGTACACAGGCAAAGAGATGAAAGTATTGTGTCTGCTTGCAAAAAAACGGGAAAGCTTGACAATATTCCGCCTCATCAAGACCATTGACCCTAATGCTTTCGTCAGCCAAAGTTCTGTAATAGGAGTCTATGGCGAAGGCTTTGACCAGATAAAAGTCAGAGTTTCAAAAAACAAAAAAGACAAAGACCTAACATGAAAATAGTTTTTGCAACCAACAACAAGCACAAACTCTCCGAAATAAGAGATATATTGGGCAATGAAATAGAGGTATTGTCACTTGACGATATCAATTGTCACGCCGACATACCTGAAACATCAGACACTCTGGAAGGCAATGCTCTGCAAAAGGCACACTATATATACGACAACTATCATATAAGTTGCTTTGCCGATGACACTGGACTTGAGGTTGACGCATTGGGTGGTGAGCCGGGCATATATTCAGCGCGATATGCCGGAAACGGTCACGACAGTGAAGCCAATATGTCTAAATTGCTTGCAAAACTTGGCGACAACGACAACAGAAAGGCGCGTTTCCGCACCGTAATAGCACTTATAATCGATGGTAAGCATTCAGAAGAGAAAATCTTTGAAGGCATTGTAGAAGGCTCAATTATAAAGGAAAGAAGGGGAGGGGAGGGCTTCGGCTATGACCCGATATTCCAACCGGAGGGTTACAACAATACATTTGCAGAACTCGGAAGCGAAATAAAGAATAAGATATCACACCGCGCAAGAGCCGTAGCAAAGCTCGTTGAAGAACTGAAAAAACGAATGCCATGTGACAAGTAACATGACAATAACTGCGTTATTTGCTTATAACACTTGTCTGAATAAATCATACATCTGCCAACAAAAGTATTTACTACTGACGGATTACACTATATCTGATACTATAAAATGATTTCATCATTATCCGTTCTGATACCTACATACAACGACTATTGTCTTGAACTTGTCAAACAACTCAAGATACAGGCAGATTATGAGGTAGAAACAAGCGATGGAAAGTTTTCTTACGAAATAATAGTAGCTGACGACGGGTCAACAAACAAAGATGTAATTGAAACAAACAAGGCTGTTGGCATGCTTGAAAACTGCCGTTTTCTAATGAGAAAGACCAACAGCGGCAGAGCCGCCATACGCAATTTCCTTGTTCAAAATGCCCGTTACGAGTATCTTCTTTTTATAGATTGCGATAGAGGAATAAGAAATTCAGACTTTATACATACATATTTGCAATGTGAAGAAGCTCCAATAATTTATGGCGGATATATCATCAATGATAACAAAGACAAATTTAAATATAACCTAAGATACATATACGAGAGCAAATATAATAAAAATCATATTGCAAAACAGCGTACAAAGCATCCTTATAACAACTTTAATACTTCTAATTTTATTGCAAAAAGAGATATAATGCTACGCTTTAAATTTGATGAACGTATGAAAAAATACGGTTATGAAGATGTGTTATGGGGTAAGATAATCAAAGAAAACAATATAAAAATATATCATATTGACAATCCGTTAATCATTGAAGAATTTGAAACCAACGATGTTTTCATAGCCAAAACAGAAGAAGCGCTTTCCACTTTATATGATTATAAAGAAGAATTAAGAGGCTTTTCAAGTCTTATATCCACAGCCGAGTTGCTTGAAAGATATAATCTTGACAAAGCTGTTGCCGTAATTTTCAACAAGATACAACATATCGTTAAAAACAATCTTACAGGCAATAAACCCCATATCACGCTGTTTTATATATATAAGATAGGAATATTCTGTAAACTTTTGAATTCATGACAACATGAAAAAATACATATTCACACTACTTATTCTCATCGTTGCCACTCTTACGGCACATGGTTCAGGCATCGGATCTTGGAAAGCATACATGGCATACCACGACATTACAGATGTTAAAAAAGGCGGTAACATCATCTATATACTTGCTTCCAACGGACTTTACACATACAACACCGTTGACAACAGCATTTTTACGTATGACAAAATAAATGGTCTTAACGACTGTCTTATAGAGAAAATACAATGGTGTCAGGCAGCTAAGGGTCTTATAATTATTTATGACAACTACAATATAGACATTTTGTATTCCGACGGCAGCATAGTTAACATCTCGGAATATATGAACAAGTCTATGACATATAATAAGACTGTCTATTCAATAGATATATATGGCAAATACGCCTACCTATCTACCGACTTTGGAATAATGAAGATAAACGTTGAAAAAGCTGAAATAAGCGATACTTACAGTCTTGGTTTCCGTGTTGATTACTGCCATATAGAAGGCGACAAGATATATGCCGAGTCAAGCACACAAGGTACTTACTCTGCTAATATAAATGATAACCTGCTTGATCCTGCGTCATGGACATATACCAAACCATTTGATTGGAGACCGTATGTAGTAGATCAAGAACTGCTTGAAAAGGCAAAAACGCTCAATCCCGGCGGTCCCAAGTACAACTATTTCGGCTTTCTAAAGTTCGCAAATGACCAACTTTACTCATGCGGAGAATTCATAGGTTGGAATGCATGTATACAAATACTCAAGGATAATAATGAATGGACCATTTATCAAGATGAAGGTATAGAAGAAATAACGGGTGTAAGCTATACAAACATATTAGCTTTAGATTATGACCCTAAGGATATAAAACATATATTCGCAGGAGGACGCAACGGACTTTACGAGTTTTATGATGGAAAGTTCAAGAATTACTTTGACTATCAATATACTCCCATTGAAAGAACTGATGGTAAAAACAAAGAATATCAGCTTGTAACTGGCGTAAAGTTTGATAAAGAAGGTAATCTGTGGATACTTAACAGTGCAGCACCAACACAATCACTAATTGAATTTACCGCAGAAAGACAATGGAAATCACATACTAAGTCGGATCTAATGCTATTTAACAATGGCGAAAATAAGAACAAAAGTTTAGAATATATGAAACGCATGATGATAGACACAAGGAATCTGCTTTGGTTTGTAAATAATAGCGGATGGAATCCATATTTTTATTGCTATCAATTTGAGACAGACGCTATAAAAGGTTTTACTACTTTCTTCAATCAAGACGGTACAAAAATAACACCAAGTTATATCAGGACGGTAAAAGAAGACCTTTCCGGCAATATTTGGGTAGGTACTGACGTGGGACCATTCTATCTTTCACCAAAACAGATATTTGAAGAAGAACCCGTATTTACACAAGTTAAAGTTCCGAGAAACGACGGTACCAACTACGCAGACTACCTTTTGAGCGGCATAGACATAACGGCTATGGCTATTGATCCTGCCGGTAGGAAGTGGTTTGGAACTAATGGAAACGGCGTATATCTTATAAGTGCGGATAATATGCAGCAATTAGAGCACTTCACAACATCAAACAGCTATCTACTTTCTAACGTTATTCTTGATATAGCTATTAACGACAAGACTGGCGAAGTGTTCTTCGGCACAGACAAAGGATTATGTTCTTACATGGGAAACGCCACAGCCACAAGCGACGACATGGATAAAGACAATGTCTATGCTTATCCTAATCCGGTAAAACCCGATTATACAGGACCTATAAACATAGTAGGTCTCAGTCTTGATGCCGATGTTAAGATAACCACATCCAACGGTATTCTTGTAGCATCAGGTAGAAGTAACGGCGGTATGTATTCTTGGGACGGTTGCGATATGAAGGGAAAACGTGTCGCAAGTGGTATATATATGGTTCAGACAGCCATGTCTGACGGCAGCAAAGGCACAGTTTGTAAGATAGCTATTATACGATAAAATATATTAGTATTTGTATATTAATTATATGATGAGACACATTAATTTAAAAAATCCAATTATTTGGATATTGTTAGTTTCACCATTATTTTTATGGGGAATAATTCTTTTACTACCTACATTTGACGATTGGACATATTTTACAACTCCTTTCTATGAATTTGGTAATGATTTTATCAATAGATTACTACCTCGGTATAGTTATTGGCGACCATGGGATTGTTTATTCGGATATATTTTAAGCCTTAAACCAACTCTATTTCCAACTCTTAACCATATAGCTATCTATTTAGGACATATAGGTTGTTGTATTTGCGTATATAAGATAGGAAAACTATTAAAATTTAAAAACATTGCTTGTAATATATCTACATTATTCTTCTTTATATCACCGGCAATGCTTGGCACTGTTTTGGGTATAGACTCTCTTAATCAAACATACTCACAATTTTGGGGACTTTTAGCTACATGGTTTTATTTACGTAAACGTGACAGCCTACATACTATTTTATGGCTATTATCAACTATTATTGCAACTTTTGCAAAAGAAAACGGAATAACATTCTTTATAATTCCACAAATTATAGCTTGGGGATTTAATATTATTACTTTTAGACAAGCTGTAAAAGATACTATTTTTGCTATTATTTGCATAGCTATATATTTCTTAGCACGAATATCGTTAAACAATCCTGATGTATATATAAATGAAGAATATTTTGAAAACACATTAAGTCGTAAATTAAAGAATGTAGGAGTATTTATTGGTATGACATGGATACCTTTAGATTATGTAAGCCTTGTTTATAAACCATGTAGAGATCTTACTATTGTAGCAATTACATTAATTGTTGGTATGTCATTTATTATGTATTTATTTTTCAAACAAAGAAAATACATAATTGGTAAACCAGCTATTTGTATAATAATTTGTTCATTGGCTGCAACGTCTCCACATTTAACTACACTTTTTACATCTATGCACTCTTATGCTGGATTAGGAATGGCTTCATTACTTGTAGCACATCTTGTAAATAAATATAATGGTAATAATAAAGTTTTAATAATTTTATTTGCCATGTATTTAATAAATTGTCTATTTGTAGATTATCACCATTGGATAAAAGCATATCACTCTGGAATTACAGGTGAAAATATGGCTCTTAAGGTTATAAAAGAGGCTAAATCATGTCCAAAGAATGTATATATGATATACTTAGATCAGAATGAAAAAAAATATTCTATGTTTTGTGTTATACCATATGATGCTTTTGGTTGGGGTTGTTCTGTACAATTTAAAACTAATCAAAAATGGCCTATTGATATTAAATATAAATATATATTTAATAATAAACCTGAAACATTACAATCATGTCTCTCAGATGCTAAAGACTACGAAGGTGTATGGTATATACACAGAGACACTATAGAAATACTTAAATAATATGAAACGAGACCTTTTATTAGATAATCTTAGAGCCTTGGCTATGATAGATATAATATGTATTATACATGTAATACATTATTTCAATTTAGCCAATGAATATATACACTCTTTTTTGCTTTTTATAATGCCTACAATATTTTTTATAGCAGGCGCTTCTCAGTCTTTAGTTTCACAATCAAAAACAATAAAGAATATCATAATAAGTAGATCAAAAAGAATACTCATACCCTTTTTTATCTTTATTATTGTACTTTATATATGGATTACTATAGCTACTTTTTTACCTTTAAATATAGGTTTAAATATTGATATTACACAACTATCAACTCGTCAAATTATAAAAACACTATGTACAGGAGGTTGCGATAATATACCTTTCTACGGATATACATGGTTTATATCTATATATTTAATAGTTTCAATTTCGTTGCCTATTCAGCGTAAAATAATAGAAAATATAAATAAGTATGTTTATATATTATTATGGATAGCTATAGTTGTAGTATTATCTTTTATTAAATTTCCATTGGCTAATATTGAAATAGAAGTAAAAAATATTGTTATATATAATGTTTTCTATATTATAGGTTTCTGCTGTTATAAGCAAATAGACAAAAAAATTACTATTATTGTATCTATAATAACAGTAACTATTTCTATTTATGGATTTATATCACATACCATGATTCCTATGCAAAGTCATAAGTTCCCTGCTGATTATTTATTTTTAATATATGGAATTACTTGGATATCTACAATGTCTTTAATATTAAACTTTATAAAACAAAAAGAATATAGACTTATTACTATATGGAATAAGAATGGATACTACTTATACTTATACCAAACAATTACTTTTTCAACAATAGTATGGATAACTTATAAATGGATAGAATTAATTAAAAATGATTGTATTAAGTTTTTAATATACTTTACTATCTGTTTTATATTAAATACATTATTAGCGTATTTTATGCAGTGGGTAATTTTATGTTATAATAAAAATAAAAAAACCGATTATTTTAAATAATCGGTTTTATATTATTATCGTCAGCTAAGTTCCAACATTCTGTTTATACACTTTACTGCTTTTTGTGCCGTATCATTATCTACGTCAATTTCTGGAAGTTCGTATTTGAGTGTATTGTAAAGCTTTTCCATTGTGTTCATCTTCATATACTGGCACTCATTACATGAACAGCCAACCGAACCTTCACTTATTTCAGGTGGAACAGGTATAAACTCCGTTTCAGGACATTTACGTTTCATCTCGTGAAGAATACCTGCTTCGGTGGCTACTATATATCTCTTGTCTTTGTTCTCCGTCGCATAGTTAAGCAAAACAGCTGTTGAGCCGACAACATCCGCTATTGCGAGCACCGGTCCTTTACATTCAGGATGAGCCAAAACAACGGCGTCAGGATATTGTTTCTTTAAGTTTGATATTTCATCTACCGAGAAACGCTCATGCACATGGCATCCTCCGTTCCACAAAAGCATGTTTCTGCCTGTCACGGAATTAATGTATGAACCGAGATTATAGTCAGGTCCGAATATTATTTTCTCGTCTTTCGGCAAGCAATCAACTATTTTCTTTGCGTTACCGCTTGTCACCACGATGTCAGTAAGCGCTTTTACGGCAGCTGTAGTATTTACATAGCTTATGACAGTATAGCCCGGATGTTCCTCTTTATACTTTTTCAGGTCTTCAGCCTTGCAAGAATCGGCAAGCGAACACCCTGCATTGAGATCCGGACACAATACTTTCTTGTCAGGACAAAGTATTTTACATGTCTCAGCCATAAAGTGTACACCACACATAACTATAATATCCGCATCGGTCTTTGCCGCTTTCTGTGCCAAAGCAAGTGAGTCACCAACAAAATCCGCTATATCCTGTATGCATCCTTCCGTATAATAGTGGGCGAGAATAACGGCATTCTTTTGCTTACACATATCTCTTATTGCCTTCGGCAAGTCTATATTGCTGTTTATAGGTTCATCTATGTATCCTTTTTCCAATATGTTGCTTTTCATTGTCGTATATGTTTTTGAACTGTATAACCGAAAGTTATTGTTTATATTTTTTATTTTATAAAATTCTATTTAAAAGAAAATAAAAGCAATAAATGCCGTTGATATGTTGAAAAATAAATGCTGTTTTGTTTGCTTATTAACTTATCAACATTACTTTATAGGTTATCAACACATGTATTTAATTGTTTTATACTGATTGTCAGATATTAATGCAGTTTATCAACAATTTCTTTTCTGATTGCAAAATTAATAAGTTTATATCTTTTTCAGTCATTAAATTGTTGAAAACTTATTGATATAGTATTAAAAACTTAAAGGTTTTCCACACTTGAAAAAGTTAATAACATATCATATATGTATAAGTTGAAGTTATCAACACAGTTTGTTAACAATATTGCGGATAAGTTATATAACTCGTTAATATATAAAAACTTAATCTCATATTATATAAATAAGATAAATAATATATATAGTTAATAAACATTACTATGTTGTTTACGGGTAGAAAATAGCATAGTTAGACATGCTAAACAGCATGTTTACAACCTATAAACAATATAGTTATGATTTATAAACACCATAGATGATAATTGATCTCTTAAAACAGATACTTCAAAACATATATTTTATGCTATAAAAATAGCATTTAGTTGAATGATATATATTATATATAATAATGTGTAAAGCCTATTTTTAAGGTTCTAAGTGTAAAGAAAAGTTAAATATAAGCCTATTATATCATTTTTTTATCAAAATGTTTGGAGGGTATAAATATATGAAATACATTTGCAGTGTACTACAACAGTGGTACACTATAATACAGATAACAATTAACAATAACAATTTAAGACTTTAACAATTATGGGAACTATTATTACAGCAGCAACAATCATGGCAACTTATGTTAGTGCAATCAATGATGCAAACACGCCTTATTTCTACAACGCAGACATAGAAAACGATCAGATAAAGACTATGTACGTGCTTGAAAACGACGGCGAGACTCTTCAGCAGAAGATAGAATACGACTACAAGTATGATGCTCAGGGTCGCTTGGTATCAAAGGAAGCTAAACGTTTCAATGCAGTTAGCGGTAAGTTCGTACCTGATTTCAAGCTCGAATACACTTATACGACAGACGGATACTATATGGAACGTTGTAACTGGAACGAAAACAAGAATGAGTATGACAAGGCAACAGACCGCATAGAATACAAGAACGAGTCAGACAACACCATAGGTATCGTAAACTATGAATGGAACGACAGACTCTCAAAGATGATAGTAAAAGACACTATGCTTCTTATGGCATAATAGAAAACATATCTTTTACGACAGCAGAAAAAATGATAATCATAAGTAAAAACTCTCTGATATAAATTGAATTTAAATTTTTCCCCTCCATAAAATACATACATGGAGGGGTTTTGAATAAGAAAAACAATTAGCTATGCTTGACATTAAAAATCTGACTTACCGCTATGCCGGTTCAAAAAAAGAAGTGTTTAGTGACTTTAACCTCACGCTTGAAGATGACAAAATATATGGTCTTCTTGGTAAAAACGGCACGGGAAAGTCCACATTGTTATATCTTATAACCGGATTATTAAGGAATAAGTACGGCTCAATAACATTCAACGGGGTTGATATCAACAAGAACAGGGCCGACATCCTTAAAGAAATGTTCATCGTACCTGAAGAGTTTGACCTGCTGTCTATTTCACTTGACAGTTATATAAATATGAATGAGAAGTTCTATCCTAAGTTCAGCCGTGAAGTATTAAAGGAATGTCTTGATGATTTTGAACTTTCTTACGACATCAATATTAAGGAACTGTCAATGGGACAAAAGAAGAAAGTATATATGAGCCTTGCTTTGGCTGCCAACACGAACCTTCTTCTTATGGACGAACCTACCAACGGGCTTGACATACCTTCGAAGAGCCAGTTCAGAAAGGTTATCGCCAACAACATGGGCAACGATAGAAGCATAATTATCTCTACTCATCAGGTACACGATGTTGAGTCTTTGCTTGACCATATACTTATACTTGACAATTCAAATCTGCTTCTTGACGCCTCCGTAACAGACATTTGCGACAAATACAGTTTCTCATATCGCTCTCTCGGAGACAATACTGAAGACGTGATATATTCAGAACCGTCGGTTCAAGGCAACGCAGTTATAACAAACAAAAAGGAAGGTGACGAGGAAACACAGCTCAATCTTGAATTGCTGTTCAACGCCGTTACGAAAAAAATCCTTTAAAAATAAAACCACAGAAATACATTATGGAAAATAATTTCAATATAAACAGATTTCTCCATACATTCATTTGGACACTCGAAACGTCAAAGAAAGAACTGATAACTTCGGTCGTTTCATTGTTTTTTGTATTTGCTTTGATATTGACATTAGGCTCTACAACAAATTTTTTTAATAACATAGAGTTTGCATCAGGCTTTTGTACGGGTCTTTTCTTTGTATATGTGATGATAAGCGGATGTTGGATAGGATCAAATCTAAAGACAAAACAACAGATAATAATGTATAAAATGCTTGCAGCATCCAATCTTGAGAAATTCTTATCACGCTATCTTTATGTCACGGTGATATGGATATTGGGCGGATTGTTGGCATTTGCGGGAGCTGATTTAGTACAGATGCTTGTCAATTTCATTATCGGCAACGACGTCAGAAGCGCATTTCCGCTAATATATATTAATTTTAGCGACGGCGGCGAAGAAGGTTTGCCATTTGGAGATATATATGTAATTTTTCTTATCTTTTTGTGGATACATTCTTTATATATACTTGGAGGAGTCTTTTTCAGAAAAAACCAGTTTGTATTAACCACATTGATACATATCGTAGTTTCCATTATCGTGGTGCAAATAATAAAGGAAAGCGGTCTCTACATGTATATTGACCAAATGAATACCACATTTATTATTATCGCATTAAAAGTGTTGATAGCTCTTGACTATTATCTTTCCTATAAGCTGTTCTGCAGAATACAGGTGATAAACAACAAGTGGATAAACATTTGATATGCTGCTTGCTTATCAAGATAGAAGCGACATTAACGACAAACAATATAAAAGTCATGAACAACAAAAGGTTTTTGAACTTACTACAATATAATGAGCTTGTCATGCGCAAGGAATATATAAGTCTCACGGCCTATATGACAATTGCCTATTTGGTAATTTATTTAGGCAATATGTTTCTTGCGGCAGATGCAATACACCTTGACAGAGCCATTGCCACATGTCTTAAGGCATACTGTTTGTATATTTGCATAAGCGGTTGTTTTATATTTTCAAATGTCAACACCAAACAACAGATCATAAGATTTAAAATGTTGCCGGCGTCAGATGCTGAAAAATATCTCGTAAAACTGTTATATGTTTCCGTTATATGGGCTATATGCGGTATTGTAGCATTTATATTGGCAGACGTAATAAGCATTTTTGTATGTTGGATATTTGGCACCGGACTGACAGATATAAACTTGACAACGTTCTTTGAAAAGTGTGTATGCAATTGGAAATATACCAATGACGGCATGACAATACACTCCGTACCTCCGCAATATGTAATACTGATAATATTCATACATTCTCTTTATGTGTTGGGAGGAACAGTTTTCAGACGTTATAAGTTAGTGTTTTCATCTCTCGTTCTGTTGCTTTTGTTTATCTTTAATGCAATAATTATAAGCAATTTTAGGGAAGAATTACATGCCATCGACACTATATATAATGTGAAACTCGTGTTGATAATATTGTTGACATTGCTCATTGTGCTGGCAATTACCAACTACACATTGTCTTATATCATATTTAAGAGAATGCAGGTAGTAAACAACAAGTACTTAAATATATAATATGATAAAGCGATAACAAAGGCTTTGCATTTTAAAGATGCTATTGTCTACAACAAATATATAAGTATATGAATTTCAATAATGATAAAGCGATATATGTTCAGATAGCAGACCGTCTTTGCGACGAGATACTTACCGGACAATACAATGAGGATGAGCGCATTCCAAGTGTGCGTGAATATGCTGTATTATTGGAAGTAAACACCAATACAACGGTGAAATCGTATGACCTTCTTGCTTCATCGGGCATCATATACAACAAGCGTGGTTTGGGATACTTTGTCTCTCAAGGAGCAAAAGACCGTATAATGAGTGAAAGAAAACAGGAGTTTATACAACAGAAATTGCCGGAACTGTTTCGCAATATGCGTATGTTGGGAATAGAAATTGATGATATTGTGAAGGCTTATAAAGATAATCAGTGATAGCAAACATGTTATAGACAACATAAAAACACTAAGATCATGGCAATGCTTCATCTGAAAGACATCAACAAGACATACAACAACGGACAGCCCCTGCATGTGTTGAAAGGTATCAGCCTTGATATAGAAGAGGGAGAATTTGTATCTATTATGGGAGCATCAGGCTCGGGAAAATCTACATTGTTGAATATTTTAGGTATTCTCGATGGTTATGACACAGGAGAATATATACTTGACGGAAAACTGATAAAGGGACTTTCTGAGAGTAAAGCGGCTGAATATCGCAACAAAATGATAGGTTTCATCTTCCAGTCTTTCAATCTTATATCTTTCAAAACAGCCGTTGAGAATGTCGAACTGCCGCTTTTCTATCAGGGAGTGAGCAGAAATAAGAGAAAGAAGTTGGCTTTGGAGTACCTCGAAAAATTAGGTTTGGCACAATGGGCAAACCATTATCCTAACGAATTATCAGGCGGACAGAAGCAGCGAGTAGCCATTGCAAGAGCCTTAATCACCAATCCGAGAATTATACTTGCCGATGAACCGACCGGCGCGCTTGATTCAAAGACCAGCGTAGAAGTAATGAAACTATTGAAAACCCTTAACGAGAAAGACGGAATAACAATAGTTGTCGTTACCCACGAGAGTGGTGTCGCCAACGAAACAAACAAGATAATACATATAAAAGACGGACTTATAGGCAATATAGAAGAGAATATCAAGCATGATGCATCGCCTTTTGGCATCAACGGCATGATGAAATAGACAACCGAAAAGCATCGTTTATACATTTATTTATATACAACAGCAATTGCGAAAACAAATAAATGAGAGACGTTCTTATAGAAATATGGGAGACGGCAAAGCGAAATAAACTGCGTACTGCACTTACAGGCTTTGCGGTAGCATGGGGAATATTCATGATAATATTCCTGCTTGGCGCCGGCAACGGGCTTATTAACGCCCAGATGTTGCAGCAAGAACGGTTTCTTGATAACTCCATTATGGTTGTCGGAGGCTATACTACAAAACCTTATAACGGTTTTAAAGAAGGTCGTTGGATAAGCCTCAACACAAAAGACTTGGACTTTACAGGCAGTAAAAAGCATATTGTTGACGAAATAACACCAAGCAAATCAAAGTCGGACATGACTTTTTCTTACAAAAACAACTATGTAAGCAATTCAATAGAGGCTGTCTCGCCGGCTGATATCAAGATTAACAAAAAGGAAATACTGTGCGGACGATTTATTGATGATATAGACATGAGTCAGAAACGCAAGACTGTCGTTCTCTCTGAAAGCGATGCAAAGGAGCTTATGCCACACAATGCAAAAGCAATATTGGGACAATATATAAATGTTAATGATATTGCCTTTTGCGTTGTAGGCATTTACAAGACCGACAAGAGCGGACATAAAAACAAAAACTATATTCCTTTTACAACCTTTATGTCCATTTTTACCGGCAGTAACGATATAGATATGATTGCTTTCTCATTTCACGGATTGAACGACGAGCGTTCCAACGAGTTGTTTGAAGACGAGTACAGAGCCGGAATTAACGCTAATCATCAGGTTGCGCCCGATGATAAGTCGGCGTTAAGAATATGGAACATGTTCACGCAAAGCATACAAATGCAGCAAGGAATAGGTATTATTAATACCTTTTTATGGATTGTAGGACTGTTTACTCTTCTCAGTGGTGTTGTAGGTGTAAGCAATATAATGCTGATAACAGTAAAAGAACGTACAAGAGAGTTTGGTATAAGAAAGGCAATAGGCGCAAAACCGGCGTCAATATTGAGACTTGTCATAGCCGAAAGTATTATTATAACCACAATATTCGGATATATAGGAATGTTGGCAGGCATAATTGCCAATGAATATATGGATGCTACGATAGGCCATACAACGGTAAAGAGCGGACTGTTTGAGGCAACTATGTTTTATAATCCTACCGTTGGGTTGGACGTATGTATATCGGCAACACTCGTAATGATTATTGCCGGAACTATAGCCGGATTGGTTCCGGCGGCTAAAGCGGCTAAAATAAAACCGATAGAAGCACTTAGAGCAGAATAAATAATTATAGATGATGACGCTAAAACCCGACATAGACAGTTACAGAGAGATTCTTAACACTCTCTCAAGAAACAAGGCACGAAGTTTTCTTACAGGATTCGGAGTGTTTTGGGGTGTCTTTATGCTTGTTATGCTGCTTGGTAGCGGTCAGGGAATGAAGGACAAACTACAAGGAAACTTTGAAGGGTTCGCCTCTAACTCCGCTATTATCTTCGCTCAACCTACATCAAAACCTTATGCAGGATACAGAAAAGGACGTAAATGGAATATGGTTTACAAGGACGTAGAGCGTATAAAATCAAATGTAAAAGAGGTGGAAACGGCTTCTCCCATAGTTTCCAAAAAGGGCACAACGGCAATATTTGAAGACAAAAAATATACCGGTATTGTAAAAGGACTTATGCCTGACTATAGCAAAGTTGAGAAACCGAAGTTGCTTTATGGTAGATATCTCAACGAGATGGATATAAAAAAGAGTCGTAAAGTATGTGTTATAGGCAAGCAAGTATATGAAGGGCTGTTTTCAACCGGCGAAAATCCATGTGGCAAAAAGATATGTATTGACAAGGTATATTATAATATAATAGGTGTAGATGTAGGTTCAACCAATATAAATATTAATGGCAGAGCAGAGGAAACAATATGTGTACCACTGTCGGTAATGCAAAGTATATATAATATAGGTGATGTTATCCACATGATATGTTTGACTTCACAACCGGGAATAACAATGGAAAGCATCACACAGAAGCTTAGAGAAGTTATTGCAAACGCTCATCACGTTTCTCCGGATGATGAAAAGAGCATAATGGTATTTAATACGGAAGTGATGTTCGGTATGCTTGATAATCTGTTTAGCGGAGTTAACTTCCTTATATTGCTTGTTGGCATTGGCACTTTGCTTGCCGGAGCGATAGGAGTAAGCAACATAATGATGGTAACCGTGAAAGAGAGAACAGTAGAGATAGGCATCAGGAGGGCTATTGGTGCTGTTCCGGGAGCGATACTGTGGCAGATAATATCAGAAAGTCTTGTACTTACCATCGTTGCAGGTATGAGTGGAATAGTCTTAGCGGTATCTATACTTGAAATGATTGAATTGGCGAATACGACAAACGGCATACTTTCAGCACATTTCCAAATTACTTTCGGTAAGGCACTATTGTCTGTGATGTTGTTATGTATGCTGGGTATTGTCGCAGGACTTATTCCGGCATTAAGGGCGATGAAGATTAAGCCTGTTGATGCTATGCGTGACGAGTGACAAAAAGCAAGATGAGAAATTTCAATTATGTAGTTAACATATAAAATAGATAATATGAAAAAGTATTTTAAATTTATTGTTGCAGCATTGATAATATTGATTTTTATAGGAACTTTCGTTTTTCTATACATCAAATCAAGGCCTCAAGCAGTGGTGTATGAAGAGTTTGTACCACAAAAAACGGATATAAACCGCACGACAATAATAACAGGAAAAATCGAATCACGCAATGAAGTGAATATAAAACCGCAAATTAGCGGCATCATAACGGAATTGTATAAGGAGGCAGGTGACATCGTTCAAACAGGAGACATTATAGCTAAGGTAAAGGTAATACCGGATATGGGACAGCTAAGTTCCGCTCAGAGCCGTGTCCGCTTGGCTGATGTTAATCTTGCGCAGGCTGAAATTGATTACCAACGTGAGAAGAAACTATATGAAAAGAAGCTTGTAAGTGCTGATGAATATGATAAAATACGTCAGGCATATCAGCAAGCAAAAGAAGAAAAAGCAGCCGCTATAGATGCATTGGAGGTAGTCAGAGATGGTGTTTCAAGTAATAACGCCAACGCAAGCAGCACTCTTGTACGTTCTACTATAAGCGGTATAATTCTTGACATACCGGTTAAGGTTGGTAATTCTGTTATTCTTAGTAATAATTTCAATGATGGAACAACGATAGCAACGGTTGCCGACATGGGAAATCTTATCTTTAAAGGTAATGTTGATGAGACTGAAGTCGGTATGTTGGCTGTTGGCATGGGCATGAAAATATCAATAGGGGCTCTTGAAAACGTCAATTTTAACGCAACGTTGGAATATATATCACCTAAAGCTGTTGAAAACAACGGTGCAAACCAGTTTGAAATCAAAGCCGCAGTTATTGTTCCTACTGAAAACAATATACGTTCCGGTTATAGTGCTACAGCTGAAATTATATTAAAATCGGCGAAAGATGTTCTTACTATCCCTGAAAGCGCAATAGAATTTGATAATGGCAAAACGTTTGTCTATATTGTAAAAAACGTTGAAAACGGAAAGGAATATGAAAAACGTGAAGTTGTAACCGGAATAAGTGATGGTATTAATATAGAAATAAAGAAAGGGTTGAGACCAAACGACAAAGTTAGAGGTCCTCAAGTATTGGGGTTGAATGTGGAAAAACAAGAAAAAGACTCGAAACATAGTATATAAAGATTCATAATATATAAACTGATTAAGTGTATGTTTAACAATTATAATTTTTATAAGTCATATAGTGTTCATGAAATATTTAGGACATTGGTGCTGTCTGTGTTGATTGTCATCTCTATGACCGTTAATGCGCAGACCTCTCATCAATGGTCTTTGCGTGAATGTATAGATTATGCACTTGCAAACAATATAAATATCAAGCAAAAAGATGTGACACGCAGAGAACGTGTTATAGATGTGAGTACGGCAAAAAACAATCGTCTGCCCGATCTTAATGCCGAAGGGTCACAGAGATGGACATTCGGACGAGGTATAAACTCCAATAATATCTATTCAGATCATAATATTGCAACTACCACATTAGGGTTATCTACATCCGTTCCTCTATTTACGGGATATAAAATACCGCGTATGCTTGAGTTGTCAAAACTGAATTTGGAAGCGGCAACGTCTGATCTTGAAAAAGCTCGTAATGATATTAGTATTCAGGTAGCGCAGGCTTATGTGCAGATTTTATATGATCTGGAACTCTCGGATGTTGCAATGAGACAAGTCTCTATTGACTCTATGCAGGTTGAAAGATTGCGTTCAATGTATGAAGAAGGTAAGGCGAGTGGAGTTGAAGTGGCACAACAGGAGTCTCAACTGGGGCAAAGCAGACTGACTTTGACGCAAGCAAAGAACGACTATCATATAGATTTGCTTTCGCTCGCACAATTGTTGGAGTTGCCATCTACAGATAATTTTACAATAGTTCGTCCTAATGCTGATGCTATTGAAGTTATTTCAGAGGTGCAACTGCCTTCGCCAAATGATGTATATAATGAAGCTGTTGTCGTGAAACCTGAAATAGCTGCCGGAATATACCGTTTGCGTGGTGCGGAAACAAATGTGAAAGTTGCCAAAAGTGCCCTTTTCCCAACTCTTTCGTTTGTTGCCGGCATAGGCTCGCAATACTTTAAAACGTATGGAATACCTGCGGAAAGTTTAAAGAAACAGCTTAATAACAATTTTGATCAATATTTCGGATTGAGTCTTAGTGTACCAATTTTCAACCGATTCTCTACTCGTAATGAAATACGTACGGCGCGTTTGGGTGTTGAAAGTCGCCAATTGGAACTTGATGACGCCAAAAAAGTCTTGTATAAAGAAATACAACAAGTATGTTGCAATGCCGTTGCTGCAAAGTCAAAATATGAGAGTAGCAGCGAGGCGGCACGCAGTAGCCGTATTGCTTATGAGTTGGTTGAGGCTAAATATATTTATGGTAAAGCTACGATAACAGAGTTTAACGAGGCAAAAGCCAATTGGCTTAAAGCCGAAAGTGATGTTGTCAGAGCAAAGTATGAATATATGTATGATAAAGCGTTAATTGACTTTTATAGAGGGAGTAATATTAATTTTTAGTATAAATAAAAATAGCAATCGTATATTTTTACTACATTTGCAACATATAAATATTATTAATAAGATTAATAAATTCAATTATAATTAATATAACATGAAAACAAAACAATTATTAATGGCAGTAGTACTGTTGGTAACAGGTGCAGCTGCAACTTTGGCACAGGAATTTCAACTTCCGCCAATACCTGTAGACAATGCGGTAAGAACAGGTAAATTAAGTAACGGTCTTACTTATTATGTAAGACAAAACGGCTATCCGGAGCATCGTGTGAACTTCTATATAGCACAGCGCGTAGGTTCTATTCAGGAGAATGATGATCAACGCGGTCTCGCACACTTTCTTGAACACATGGCATTCAATGGGTCTGATAACTTTAAAGATAATAATCTTATAGAATATCTTCGCTCAATTGGAGTTGAATTTGGTTCGGATTTGAATGCTTATACAAGTATTGATCAGACAGTTTACCGTATATGTAATGTTCCGTCTACACGAGTTAGTGCTCTTGACTCTTGTCTTCTCGTATTGAAAGACTGGTCAAACGGTCTTACACTTGACACAAAAGAGATAGATAAAGAGCGTGGTGTCATACATGAAGAATGGCGTTTGCGTACAAATCCTATAATGAGAATGTTGGAAAGAAACCTTGAAAAGATTTATCCGGGTTCAAAATACGGACAGCGAATGCCTATCGGAAAGATGGAAATCATAGATAATTTCGAGCCAGATGTACTGCGTAAATATTATCAAAAATGGTATCGCCCGGACAACCAAGCTATTATTGTAGTCGGTGATATAGACGTTGACCGCACCGAACAAAAGATAAAAGAACTCTTTGGAGGTATTGTATTGCAGCCAAATGCGGCACAAGTGGTTGACGAACAAGTTCCTGACAATGCTGAGGCTATTATTCTTATAGATAAAGATAAGGAACAACAGCAAGACTTGATAATGGTTAATTTCAAACATGATGCTGTTCCTGACAGCTTGAAATCAAGTCTTGGATACATGATACAGCAATATGCTGTTAGTCTTGCTAATCAAATGCTTAACCAGCGCCTTGATGAGAAGTCAAAAGAAGCTAATTGTCCATACACAATGGCATTCGCCAATGATGGAGACTTTATCTTTGCAAAGACAAAGGGTGCTCTTGACTTGACCATAATACCTAAAGACAGCAAGGTAACAGAAGCTGTTTCTGCTGCAACGCGCGAAGTTATTAGAGCTGTGAAGTTTGGTTTTACTCCTACAGAGTTTGTTCGCGCCAAAGAAGAATACATGAGTCAACTTGAAAAGACTTACACTAACCGTAACAAACGTAAGAACGACGTTTACGGAGATATTTATCGCGACCATTTCCTTAGCAACGAACCGATGCCGTCAATAGAAGACGAGTATCAAATCATGCAACAATTGTCACAAGTAATACCTGTTGAGGCTGTCAATGAATTGATTAAAGAAAACGTAAGTCAGACAGATAGCAATCTTGTCGTATTCGTTGCTCTTAATGAAAAGGAAGGACGTGTGTACCCGACAGTAGAAGAAGTACATAAAGCAATTAGCGATGTACATGCAGAGAATCTTGAAGCATGGGTAGATAACGTGAAAAACGAGCCGTTAATAAGCGTTCTGCCAAAGAAAGGAACTATAAAGAGCGAGAAAGAAAACACTCGTTTAGGTTACAAAGAACTTACTTTGTCTAATGGTGTACGTGTTTTATTGAAGAAAACAGACTTCAAAGACGATGAAATAGTAATGAGAGCGATTTCAAAAGGTGGCTCTTCTTTACTTGGAAATGATGATCTTGTGAATGCCAAAGTATTTGATATGGTCATTGCAAGTAGCGGTCTTGGTTCTTTCAATAGTACTGAACTTGAAAAGGCCCTTGCAGGAAAGCAGGCTTCAGCAAGTCTTTCTCTTGAAAAACTATATGAAACTGTTGAGGGAACATCAACACCGAAGGACCTTGAAACAATGTTCCAGCTCACTTATCTTAACTTTACGGATATCACAAAAGACGAGAAGGGCTTCGCATCATTAATGGCTATGTTAGAAAATGCACTGAAAAACAAGTCTATTTCTCCTGATCAAGCCTTTTCAGACTCTGTACAATGTACTCTTTATGAACATAATCCACGCTTTACATCACTTGAAATGGAAGACCTTAAGAGTGTGAATTATGACAGAATATTGCAGATTGCCAAAGAGCGCACGGCAAATGCAGCTGACTTTACATTTACATTTGTAGGTAATTTTGATGAAGCTGTCATACGTCCGCTTATAGAACAATACATCGCATCTTTGCCTTCTAAAGGTAAGAAGGAAGATTGGAAGAAAGTACATACATATACTAAAGGTGCTGTAGAAAACAAATTCTTGCGTAAGATGGAGACACCTAAGGCAAGAGTTTATATGTTCTGGTATAATACAGAGATACCTTATTCATTGGAGAACAGCATACTTGCCGATGCCGCAGGACAGATTCTTGACATGATTTATTTGAAACAAATACGTGAAGAAGCCAGTGCCGCTTACTCTGCAAATGCCTTTGGATATTCTGAATTAGGGTCAGACACACCTTATAATGTTATCATCGGTATATGTCCGTTTAAGCCTGAGAAAACAGATCTTGCTCTTGGCATAATGAATGATGAGCTTCAGAAGATGGCAGAAAGCGTAGATGCCGACAAACTTAATAAGGTTAAGGAACTTCTTCTTAAGCGTGCGGATGAAGACGCAAAGAAGAATGACCATTGGTTGTCTGTTATTGGCAGTTACGATATGCATGGTGTAGACAAGTATACAGACTATAAATCACTTGTCAACGCAATGACTCCCGAGAAGGTTTCAGCATTTGTAAAGAATGTAATCATTGCCGGTGGCAATTGCGTTAAGGTTATAATGCTGCCTGATGAAAGCAAATAATCAGTTATAAATATTATTTTCACTACTCATGGTCTGCAACTATTTTATCTTGGTTGCAGACCTTTTTACTGTCGTTTTCTGCCGTTTCGTTGTTCCATTGACAGGCTTTAGCCATTACAATGGTTTGTTGTCTTTTATTTTGATAATATTCCGAATTGCATTATCTTTGCATAATATAGAGTTATATACATATATATCAATATGTCAATTGACATAATATCAGACTAAGTATGAAAGAATTTATACAAGTGTTGCGCCGCTTTGTGCCACCATACAAGAAATATCTTGTGTTATCTGTAATATTTAATATACTGTCAGCCATACTCAATATTTTTTCATTTATGGCTATAATACCTATTTTACAGATATTATTTAAGACGGAAGGAGCTGCCCGGACTGTGAAATATATGGAATGGACAGGCGATTTTAACACGATTAAGGATGTCGCATCAAATAATGCCGACTACTATATATCCCAAATGATAGACCAAATAGGGGCAACTACGACATTGTTGGTTATTGGTTTGTTCTTGGCTTTTATGACTTTCCTCAAGACAGGAGCCTATTTCCTGTCTTCAGCGACAATCATTCCTATACGAACCGGTGTTGTACGAGATATCCGCAATCAGTTATATCACAAGATAACATCATTGCCGCTTGGCTTTTTTTCCGAAGAACGTAAGGGCGATATTATTGCCAGAATGAGCGGCGATGTGCAAGAGATAGAGAATTCTATCATGTCAAGCCTTGATATGCTGTTCAAGAATCCAGTATTGATAATATTTTATTTTGCCACTTTGCTATTTATAAGCTGGCAACTCACGTTGTTTACTCTTGTCTTTGTCCCTATAATGGGTTGGTTTATGGGCTTTGTCGGTCGTAAACTTAAACAGAAGTCCATTAAAGCACAGTCTTTATGGAGTGATACCATGAGTCAGGTAGAAGAAACATTAGGTGGTTTGCGCATCATAAAAGCATTTTGTGCGGAAGAAAAGATGAACCGTCGCTTCGACAAGATCAATACAGAGTACCGCGATAATATATGTCGTGTAAATACGCGTCAGCAAATGGCACATCCTATGAGCGAGTTTTTGGGTACGGTAATGATAGTTATCGTGTTGTGGTTCGGTGGAGTTCTGGTACTCAATGATATGACTCTTGAGGGTCCGTCATTCATCTATTACCTCATAATGTTGTATAGTATCATCAATCCGCTTAAAGATTTCTCAAAGGCAGGATACAATATACCGAAAGGTCTTGCGTCAATGGAACGTGTGGACAAGATACTTCAGGCCGTCAATAACATCAAAGAGCCGGAGAAACCTGTAAGGGTGGATGCTTTCAACAGCAAGATAGAGTTCCGTAATGTGTCTTTCAGATATGGCGAAAAATGGGTGTTGCGACATGTCAATCTTACGATTGAAAAAGGCAAGACCGTCGCTCTTGTCGGCCAGAGCGGTGGCGGAAAATCGACACTTGTAGATTTGATACCGAGATATTACGATGTACAGGAAGGAGAGGTGCTCATTGACGGTATAAACGTAAAGGATATTGGCATACATGACCTTCGTTCGCTTATCGGAAATGTCAATCAGGAAGCGATATTGTTTAATGATACATTCCGCAACAATATTTCTTTCGGTGTCGAAACAGCTACCCAGAAACAGATAGAAGAGGCCGCACGTATTGCCAATGCCCATAATTTCATAATGCAGACAGAAAACGGATATGATACCAATATAGGAGAT
>JBJFGK010000066.1:0-3777 GCA_051892655.1 Prevotella sp.
AAGTCCACAGCTCCAACGGCTCCGTGCGTGCTCGTGTGTGAATCGCCGCAGACAATGGTCATTCCCGGCAGAGAGAGAGCTTTCTCCGGACCTACAACGTGTATTATTCCGTTGTCCTTGTTCATCATGCCGTAGTGGGTAAGACCGAATTCGGCGGCGTTGCTTGCCAATGTTTCCACCTGTTTCTTTGATACAGGGTCTTCTATCGGCTTGTCTTGGTCGTGCGTAGGTGTATTGTGGTCGGGCATACATATTATCTGTTGAGGTCTGAAACACTTCAATCCTCTTGCCCTCATTCCTGAAAACGCCTGTGGTGATGTAACCTCGTGGCAGTAAAGACGGTCAACATAGAGTTGTGTCGGGCCGTCTTCAACAATCTGTACTACATGTTTGTCCCAGATTTTGTCAAATAATGTATTCATTGTATTGAAAATTTTATATCCTTTCTATTGTCCTTGCCGTCTGCCGGCAACACACTTTCTTATCTGAATTTGTTGATACAGTCGATGTAAGCTTCAACCGAAGCGGTCACGATATCGGTGTTTGCTCCGAAGCCGTAATATACATTGCCGTTGTATTCTACCTGCATGTGAACCTTTCCTATATCGTCCGAGCCCTTGCTAATTGCCTGTATAGTGAACTCTTTCAAGGTCATGTGCTTCTGTATTATCTTCTTCAGCGCACTTATAGCGGCATCAACCGGACCGTTACCCGTTGAGGCTTCTTCAAACTTCTGCCCTGATATGTCAAGCCCGATGCTGGCAACGCTCTTCACGCCCATACCTGTTGTTACCTGCAAGAAGTCGAGTCTTACTGCGTTAGTCTCCGCTCTGTCAGCTCCCGCAAGCATCAATATGTCGTCGTCGTTAATCTCTTTCTTCTTGTCTGCCAGCTTCAAGAAGTTAGCATATATATCATCCAGCTTCTCTTCGTTGTCGATTTCAACTCCCAAAACGCCGAGACGGTATTTCAAGGCTGCGCGTCCGCTACGTGCGGTAAGTACTATTGCGTTGTCGTCAAGCCCTACATCGTTAGGGTTCATTATCTCGTAAGTGTCAACATTCTTCAACACTCCGTCTTGGTGTATGCCGCTTGAGTGTGCAAAAGCGTTGCGGCCAACTATCGCTTTATTGGGCTGCACGGGCATATTCATCAGGCTGCTTACCATCCGGCTTGTAGGACAGATGCGTGTAGTGTTGATATTGGTGTCTATTCCTAAATGTTTATGACACTTAAGTATCATCGCTATCTCTTCAAGTGACGTGTTTCCGGCTCTTTCGCCAATACCGTTTATTGTTACTTCCGCCTGCCGCGCCCCGTTAGCAACGCCGCTGAAAGTGTTGGCAGTAGCCATACCAAGATCATTATGGCAGTGAGTGGATATGATTGCCTTGTCTATGTTGCTGACGTTGTCAATCAGATATTTGATTTTTGCGCCGTATTCTGCCGGAAGACAATATCCTGTGGTGTCAGGAATATTAACTACCGTTGCTCCGGCTTTGATTACCGCCTCAATAACACGTGCAAGATACTCGTTATCCGTGCGTCCTGCGTCTTCGGCATAGAACTCTACGTCCTCGACATAACGCTTTGCGTACTTCACGGCAGCCACAGCCCGCTCTATTATCTCTTCACGATTGCTGTTGAATTTATACTTTATATGAGAGTCGCTGGTACCTATTCCGGTGTGTATTCGCTTGTGTTTGGCATACTTAAGAGACTCGGCGGCAACGTCAATGTCCTTCTCTACGGCACGTGTCAGCGCACATATCGTGGGCCATGTCACGGCTTTGGATATTTCTATTACCGAATTGAAGTCGCCCGGACTTGATATCGGGAAACCCGCCTCTATCACGTCAACTCCCAACTGTTCGAGTTGCTTTGCCACTTGTATCTTTTCTACAGTGTTAAGCTGGCATCCCGGCACTTGTTCTCCGTCTCTCAACGTGGTGTCAAATATAAAAAGTCTGTCACTCATATTATTTCTTTTAATTGTTATTTTTACCTATTCTTATTAAAAACAAAAGCCTTTCACACTTCTGGAAGCGGAAAGGCCTATATCTTAAACTCTGCGTTTCAACACGCACACACCTTGCCACTTCCACCAATCTTTAGTAGTAGAATATTAATAAGGTGTAGAATGTTAATTGCAGATGTCATTATACTCTTTATTTTTAAATTTGCTTGCAAAGTTATAACAATTTGATTATTAAACAAAATAAATCGTTGTTTTTTTGACAAATAATGTTTTAATTTATACCTGAAATCGTATTTTAAGGCTGTAAACAGCAAACGTAAATGTCTCAATTGTCATAGTTATCAACCCCAAACACTATAATTAGAGGTTGCAACTATAATGTTTATCATTCACTACTATGGTGTTTATAGTTTGCAACTATGATGTTTACGACAAGCCGGTGTGTCTGTACCATATATCGTCCGCAGGGATTTGCAATCCGTGCGGAACTAAACCTGCTCCTGTTTGCGCCAAACTCAGCCTCTATTTGCGCTAAACTCGGCTCCTGTTTGGGCTAAACTCATCCCGTCCGCAAAGTTGATACAACGAAAATCTTACATACACCTTAATTATATATATAACACATATTAACGACATCCATTATCCGGAAACTGTTCAGAAACGTAAATGCGAGTGGTAACAAACTATCATCAGGCAAAAGAGAATTATAACAGATACAGCGGTTTTGCGGCTTTAAAGTTTAAAAACAATAGTTTAACGGATAGATAATATGTTTTTTATAAACAAATTCAACATTTTTAGCCATTTTATTTCACATTTTAAACAAAACATATTACTTTTGCATTGTTATTGTAAAAATATACATTAATTATATTAAATATATATTTTCAGGCTTAGATTTAAATTATTCATTATTTATAACAGTTCATATTAAAAAACAAATGTTTATGAAAAGATTTTACTTAATCTTGTTTTCTGTAGTTTTAGCATTGGGTTGGACCATTTCTACCAATGCAATTAACATTACTGTTAATGTTGATAACCCTGAAGCTGTTGATATTCAGGTCGCTTCTGCATCTATCGGGACAGTAGAGGCAAGCAATCAGTTAACTGTCAATCAGAATGACAGAGTTGAAGTAGTAGCTAAAACAGGCTATCGTATTATGAGTGGAACAAATGCATCCGGCACACCTGTAGGTTATGTTTCTACTTATGACAACTCATGGTCTCAATATATATACGAGACAAATGAAGGAGACGTTTATAACATAACAACAATTTCGGATGACGCATATCGTGACGGCTCTTGTAAAATAAAGGTTGACGCCAAAGATAAAGTAAGAATACAGCGTTCATACACTTATGAAGTTGTTGACAATCTTATTGACGGCGAATTTGTTGAAGTTAAATTCAACAAGGCGCAAGAATTGCCGCTTATGATACAATCAACAACCGGATCTCCTCTTTATCAAGTTACCCTGAACGGAGAGAAGCAAGCAGGAAGCAGCACTTTCAGCGTTACTCCTACTGCCGATACAGATGAGATTGTTGTAGAAGCAAACTATCCGGACGTTGACTGCAACGTAAAGTTTGTTTATGTTAATGAAGGTACTGAAGAATTCATCACTTCTGTAACAGCAAACGGTACAGCTGTTGAAAATTACAATGCAACTGATGGTTTTACCGTAAAGGCAGGTACATCATTAGCATTTTCCGGAAACACAACAGACTATAAGTTTAACAGCATGAAAGTTGGCTCTGAGACTGTTTCTCTCTTCTACGGCAATTATAGTACAACA
>JBJFGK010000067.1:0-3752 GCA_051892655.1 Prevotella sp.
GTCTTGAAACAACGAGATATGATAATTATTTCCTCACTTCCGGTGCATTTGAAAGTTCTCGTATTTTGGTCAACTCCGGACTAAGTAGAGAGAGAGAGATTATGCCTTTCAGTGACCACCTGTCTCAACGGGCTTTTAAGGTGACAAGCGGTATAAAAATGGGAGACATTGATTTTAGGTTCATGGTAAGAGGTGCATCATTAATAACAAAGCGATTTGTTGGTGAAGTGGATGGCTATTCTTTCTATTCCCAACCTATTTGTAATGAAGACTTTCCTTTTTTCAGAGATTTAAAGAAATTACTTTTCGGACATAAATTCAGAGTGGGCTTATTTATGAACATCATAAGGAATATACCTTCTTGTATTGCCTTTGCGTGGTATATGGTAGTGTTGAAGAAGATGTTTGTCTACAACAATGAATTTTATTTGCAGATAGATATTGAAGCGCCCAGACAATCAGGAAGACTGGCATTAAATGACGTGAGAGATAGGTTTGGCGAAAAGAGCATAGATGTAGATCTTAATATTCTTCCAAAAACAGGAGAACTTTTTGCAAAAGCCAGGTCTGTCGTCAAGGATTATCTTGACAAGAATGGAGTGCTGTATGAAGAGCTTCCTTTCAGTACAACGGCTGAACATTACGAGGACGTATACCATCCATTTGGGATGTTCTCTGATTTTAGCAATGCAGATGCTTATTTCTTTCATTTTAAAAATATGCTTGTTGTAAACACAGGCGTTCTACCGAGAGCTGGAGGTATTAACTCCACATGTGCTGTTCTACCTCTTGTTGAAGAATACATTAATAATAAAATGTAGATTATATGCATAAGGCTAAAGAAATAGAAAAGGTGTCTTTACGGAATAAGATTGCAAGGGCTATATGGAATGTCGTTTATTTATTCCTATACCGTCCTTTCAGGACAAAGTTGTTCAATATATGGCGTTTGTTTCTTCTCAGACTTTTTGGTGCTGATGTGCAATGGGACTCCGGTGTTTATGCCTCCACAAAGATTTGGGCACCTTGGAATCTTAAAATGGGACATAATGCATGGCTCGGTCCTAACGTTATTTGTTATAATCAAGCGATGATTACTTTAGAAGATAACGTTACTGTATCACAATATACTTATCTCTGTACAGCCGGTCACAAAACGGATATCATCAACAATTACAATAAAGGACTTGTCATTGCACCTATTACCCTGCATAGAGGTGTCTGGGTGGGGACTCGTGCTTATGTTAGCATGGGAGTAGAAATCGGAGAGAATGCTATCGTGGGGGCAACTGCATCTGTATATAAAGATGTAGAAAAAGAAACGATAGTTGGCGGCAATCCTGCAAAATTTATCAAAAAAAGGGTGATTAAGGATTTGAATTAATATGAATTAATATGCGTATTTACTTTATTCTTGTAAATACGCATAAAAAAAGATATTTATAATATGTCGCTAAAATTCCACGCTTGAATATGGCGAATGCCAAAATGCGAAGGGAATTGGAAGTCGTCTAAAGTTATTACCACTTTCTCGTAATTGTCAGTGATTTTTTCTAAAGGTTCATATTCACGTCTTATTGTATTTTCATCAATTAAAACATATGCCACTTGCACGTATATAGTACGATCATTTTTTATGGCAACGAAATCTATTTCCTTTTCATAAAATTTACCTACATATACATCATAGCCGTTACGGAGTAATTCAAGATATACCAAATTTTCTAATTGATAGCCTATGCCGGAAGCAAAACCTCCATAAAGATGATTCTTGAAAGAGAGGTCGTTCATATAATATTTACAGCTTCCCGTAAGAATCTCTTTACCTCGAATGTTGTAGCGTGATGCTTTGTGGGCAACACAAACATCTTCTATATAGCGAATATAGGCTGAAACAGTATCATAAGTGGTTTTACGACCGCGACTTTTTAGATAATTGGTTATATTTGATACTGACAAAAGATTGGAAGTGTTGTTTACTAAATATCCGAACAATTCTTCAAGAAGACGTACGTCACGAATTATATATCTATGAATGATGTCTTTCAAAAGAATAGTGTTCTTTAATCCTGATATGTAGTTATGCTTCATATCTGAAGCATGAAAATGTATTAGTTCGGGATATCCTCCATCGTTCATATATTGGATATAACTCTGCTTTCCTTTAGGAAAGTTATGGACAGATATATATTCTTGATATGACAAAGGGAAAATTTTAAACTCAACATATCTGCCGGAAAGAAGTGTTGAGAGTTCTCCGGAAAGCATCTTTGAATTTGAACCGGTTATAAACAGTTCATACTCTTCGGCATAATCTTGGGAAAGCGAATTTATAAGTCGTTCCCAACTATCAATTTCCTGAACTTCATCAATAAAAATATAGATGCGACCTTGAGGTTTTAATTCTGTTTTGTATGCTTGTATTAACAGTTCCAAATCTCGGTAGCTTTCTAAAAAATTGAATGATGTCAATTCGCAATTTATAAAGAGAATATTATTTGCATTAACTCCGGAATTCAGTAACTGCATTGCAATCTGTCTGAGTATGTAACTCTTGCCCACACGACGTTGACCTGTGAGTACTTTCACTACCCTTCCGCCTAAATATTGACTGATTTTTTGCGTATAAAGGGGACGCAAGAATCCGCAGTCTACGGTATTACCATACCATAAATTATATTTCTTTATGAAATTGATTATTTCTTTCATAAACGAATTTTTGTGCAAAAATAGAAGAATTTTCGATTATAAACGAAAAAAATCAATCAATTTTATTGAAGTTGGCATACACAGATAGAGTTTCAATTTACATTTTTTCGCACGAATAAAACAAAATAAATAAAATAAGAAATGAATAATACTATTGCTGCTATAATCCTTACCAAAAATGAGGAGAAGCATATTGCGAGATGCTTGAACTCTCTGAGAGGTATTTGCGATGACATTGTCGTTGTTGACTGTTTCAGTACTGACAACACGGAGCAGATTGCCTTGCAACACGGTGCAAGGATTATAAAACATGCTTGGAAAAACTATGCCACGCAGTTTAACTATGGTGTATATGATTGTGGTATTACAGCTGAATGGATATGGCGCATTGATGCGGACGAATATTTGGAGGGTGATTTGGGCTGTGCCGTTAAAAAGGCTATTGATGAATGTGACGATGACGTTAACGGCATATATGTAAGGAAACGCATTGATTTCATGGGCAGACCGTTATTACATGGCGGGTGGTACCCGAGTTATCATTTAAAGGTTTTTCGTCGCGGACATGGAGATTGTGAAAACAGGTGGATGGATGAGCATATTCGTCTGTTTGACGGTAAAGCAATTACAATTGAACAGGGAAATCAAGTTGACGCTAATCTGAATGATTTGACATGGTGGACCGAAAAACATAACGGGTATGCCACACGTGAAATGGCTGATATGCTGATGATGGAATATGGCATGGATGCAACGGCTCAGGAAGTAGTGCCAAAGCTTTTCGGTACTGAGGAGCAACGCAAACGGTGGCTGAAAGTTAAATATATAAAAGCTCCGTTGTTTGTAAGACCGTTTATCAATTTCACTCTACGCTACGTATTGAAAGTCGGTTTTCTTGACGGGAAAGAAGGTTTCCTTTGGCATATTCTTCAAGGTTTTTGGTATCGTATGCTCGTTGATGCTAAAGTGTACGAGATAAAGAAACGTTTTGATTTTGATGAAGATAGAATAAAAGAGTTTATATCTGATAATTACATAACAAA
>JBJFGK010000068.1:0-3747 GCA_051892655.1 Prevotella sp.
AGATGGTTTTTAAAATGCTTAAGTCGCGTTACCATTCTGTTGTCAATGTAATTAATGAAGAAAGACATAAAGAGGATGACATTACAGCTGTGATTGAGGTTTGTGGCGTTTTGGTCGGAATAGAGAGTCAAGGAGATCCTAATTCACGAATGTTTAACACTCTGCCGGAATTGGTGAGAATAGGATGTGAGATTATAGTGTGCGCATGTCGAACATGGGGAGAAACTAAACAACTGGTAGAAAGTCTGAGAAAAGATGGTTACGATATCATCTGGACTACAAATCCTCGTAATAAAAATCTTGCTGACGACCTCAATACAATGTGGGCTGATATGACGGTCAATATTATCGAGAAGTGGATAAAGGAACATAAGTAAGATTGTGCGCTGTTACCGGAGAGATGTTTCCTGTCCGCAGGGGTTCGTTTTCGTTCTTTTTGTGGTAAAACAATATTTTTTGCTGTCTCATACTCTATCAGATACAGATATACAATTTAAACAATTATATAACATGAGAAATTTCAGTGATATAAAGATAGCCGTAGCGGGTACGGGCTATGTGGGCTTGAGCATAGCGACGCTGCTTGCGCAACATCATCATGTTACTGCCGTTGATGTAATACCCGAGAAAGTGGATAAGATAAACAACGGCATATCGCCCATACAAGATGAATATATAGAGAAATATCTTGCAGAGAAAAACCTTGACCTCCGTGCTACTCTCGACGGCAGAGAGGCATACAAGGATGCTGACTTTGTGGTAATAGCGGCACCAACGAACTATGACCCCGTGAAAAACTATTTCGACACGTCGCATGTGGAAGAGGTCATAGACCTTGTGCTTGAAGTAAACCCCAATGCTGTTATGGTTATCAAGAGCACAATACCTGTCGGTTATACCCGCTCGCTGTATGTGAAATATGCCTCACAGGGTGTGAAACGTTTCAACCTGCTGTTCTCTCCCGAGTTCTTGCGTGAGAGCAAGGCGTTATATGACAATCTGTATCCAAGCCGTATCATTGTAGGCTGTCCTAAGATCATTGACCGTGAAGATTTTAAAGAGGAGAACGATGCCATAAGCAGGGTTACTGACGTTACGGAAATGGAAGAGGCGGCACGTATCTTTGTCGCTCTGTTACAAGAGGGAGCGATAAAAGAAAATATCGATACGCTGTTTATGGGCATGAAAGAGGCGGAGGCCGTGAAACTCTTCGCCAATACCTATCTCGCATTACGTGTGAGCTATTTCAACGAGCTTGACACCTATGCCGAGATGAAAGGTCTCGACACCCAAAGCATAATAAACGGCGTTGGTCTTGACCCTCGCATCGGTACCCACTATAATAATCCTTCTTTCGGTTATGGCGGTTATTGTCTTCCGAAAGACACCAAGCAGCTTCTTGCCAACTATCGTGACGTGCCCGAAAACCTAATCGGTGCCATAGTGGAGAGCAACCGCACCCGTAAAGACTATATTGCCGATGCCGTACTGCGCAAGGCCGGATATTACAGTTACAGTCGCAACGACGGCTTTGCCGTGTCAAAAGAGCATAGCTGTGTTATAGGTGTCTATCGTCTGACGATGAAGAGCAACTCAGACAATTTCCGCCAGTCAGCCATACAGGGTATAATGAAACGCATAAAGGCAAAAGGTGCGGAGGTAATAGTCTATGAGCCAACGCTTGATGACGGCAGCACGTTCTTCGGCAGTAAGGTTGTCAATAACCTCGAAGCCTTTAAGTCCCAGAGCCAAGCGATAATAGCCAACCGCTATGACGCTTGTCTTGACGACGTGGCGGAGAAAGTTTATACAAGAGATATCTTCAGGAGAGATTAGACTGGATACATGTATTTGCATAACCGACGGAACAGCGAGTGCAGAACTACATCAATCACTCTACCCAACATAGAAGGCTGTACTTTTTGGTTTCGGTTATGAGCGTCCGTTCGTTTCCGTTGGTTATTGTATAGACTTCCATGCTAAAAGTGATTGTAACTCTCATATACCATAGCACATATGCGCTTACTCGCAGTACAGGCTTACATACTTTATGGTAGTCCCTGCGGACATGATTTTGGTTTTCGTCATCATCCGTATGGACATGTACAAGACAATGTAAAAAATAAGATATGAAGATTTTACACTCCGGAACATTTGACTCTAACGCCGGCGGACCGGCTATGAGTACATATCTCACCTTGAAAGGGCTGAGAGATAGAGGTATCAATGCTGAATTGATACAGTTCCCTTTATCTAAAGGTGGAAAATTGAGAGGAACAGAAGTTCCGGTTCATTATACAAAAGAACCTATTCTACCCAAAATTGGATATTCGATAATATTGAAAAAAGATATCCGCAGTCTCGGTAAATATGATATTTACCATGCTCAGGGTATATGGCAATACATGACATATGCGTTGGTGGATGAGGCAAAAAGGATTTCACATCCATATATCATAACCCCTCGCGGAATGTTGTATCCTCAGGATATTGCAAAGTCGAGTACATGGTTTAAAAAACTGTCTTTAAGGTTACGTTTGCTTGATGATTTAAACAATGCTGCTTGTGTTCACGTTACTTGTAATGAAGAGATGTCATACTGCAGGAACTTGGGAATTACGGCACCTATTGCCGTCATACCAAACCCTGTTGAAATTAACGATTTTATTTATAGTAAACAGGATAATATAAAACGCATCGGTTATCTCGGCAGATTGTCTCCACGTAAAAATGTTGAAGGATTGATATATGCTTTTGCAGAGTTGGGAAATGCTGCTAAAGATGCAGAGTTGCTTATCATTGGCGGCGGCGATGCACAGTATGAGAATTTTCTAAAAAAAGAAGTGAAAAGATTAAGTTTAAATAATGTCGTCTTTACAGGCTTCCTTAATGGAGAAGAAAAGGACAAGGCTCTTGCCTCTTGTTCTGTGCTGGCAATGCCAAGTGAATTTGAAAATCTTGGCAACGTGATTTTAGAAGGCTTAGTAAGACGCATACCATGCATTGCCACGAAAGGCAGTCCATGGAAAGAACTTGATGACCGCGATTGCGGTTGGTGGATAGACTACTCACAAGAAGCAATAACTTCGGCGGTTGCTGATGCTATTAACACGACAACAGAACGACTTGGAATAATGGGTAATAACGGTCGAAAACTCATGGAAGAAAGATATTCTGTTGGAGCTGTAGCCGCCGATTTTGAGCAGTTGTATAAATGGATATTGTTGGCTAAAAACAAGCCGGAGTTTGTATATTTACTTCCGTAGGTTAACCTTCGGTATTCCTACGTCACGACTCGGCGTTTGACTTTGCTCTCGCTATTCCGTCGGTTCGTTATCGTTTTCGTTAATAATATTATGGATTATATGAATTTTAAGACGCCTTATTCGAAATGGGATAAGGTGCGACGTTTGCTTTGGACTATTGTCTGGGGCATCTTTGCACGTCCTCTTCCAAAGAGCATGGGGCGCAGATGGAAGATATTACTGTTGCGCTTGTTTGGGGCAAGGGTGGCATGGACTGCCAATGTCTATTCATCGGCAATGATATTCAAGCCTTGGGCTGTTGGAGATGAATGCCGTTGTTTGTCCTCGCGCCGTAGTAGTAAAGAATGTTGAACCATGAACTGTTGTTTGTTGCAATCCTGCAAAAATATAACATGATGAGTTAGTTTAATAAATTTTTAAGGAGTATATACCTATTTGTCAAATCATTGCACTATGCCGCATAAAGAAAGGAGAATAGCAG
>JBJFGK010000069.1:0-3714 GCA_051892655.1 Prevotella sp.
TTTAGGGTCAACGCCGTAAGTGTTTTGCAATGCTTGTACTACGCTTGATGCACGCAGGCAGGAGAGATCCCAATTGTTGCGGATGTTTTTCATCGAAGCTGCGGATGCGTTTACCGGCACATTGTCTGTGTTACCCTCTATAAGAACATCATAATCGCTGTAGTCTTTGATTATCTTTGCTATTTTGCTTAATGTCTCGGCAGCGCGGTCGTTAATCTCATAACTGCCACTCTTGTATAACATGTTGTCTGCAAGCGAGATGTAAACGACACCTTTAAGCACCTGAACGTCCACCTCTTTCAGCTCTTCCTTGCTTAGTGAGCGTGTCAGATTGTTGGTAAGGATGAGGTTAAGCGAGTCGCTCTTGCTCTTTACTTCCACAAGGTGACGTATGTACTGGTTGCTTTCGTTTATCTGATCTACGAGTTTTGAGATATTGACAGTAGTCTGGTTGCTTGCCGTAAGGCTTTTGTCCAATGAGCTTTGCAGTGCGCTGTATGCGCTTTTTGCCTGCGCCAGCTGCTCTTCCAAGCCTGCCACTCTCTCTTTACTTGCCGCCAGCTGTGAGTTAACATCAGCCAGATTGTCTTTAGTGTCCTGATATTTGCCGTTAAGTTCCTTGTTTTCCAACTGACAACTTTCAAGTTCTTTCTTGCTTGCGCAGCTGCTTATGAGCAGACATCCTGCAAGCAGCGATAGCGCGATGAGGTTTTTCTTCATATTCTATCTGTTTTTAGTTAGTAATCATGATTCTATCTATAAGACGGGAAACGGCGTGTAACGTTGAATGTCGTTATGCTTTTTTAACTCTCATGTTGCAGCTTGGCTGTTGTTAACGACATCCAGCTTATGTAAAAAACAATTCTATAAATCAAGTTCTTTTGTCAGTATGCTCTCCAAATTCTCTGCCGAGAGGCGCAGATGAAACTGTCCCTTTATGGCTACTGCTATTCGTCCGGTCTCTTCTGATACCACTATGGCAATGGCGTCGGTCTCTTGGGATATGCCTAATGCGGCACGGTGTCTCAGTCCCAACTCTTTCGGGATGTCCAGACTATGGCTTACCGGCAATATACATCCCGCTGCTCTTATGTGTTTTCTTGATATTATCATGGCTCCGTCGTGTAGCGGAGAATTTTTGAAAAAGATGTTTTCAATAAGCCGTTGGTTAATATTGGCGTTAATGACGTCTCCTGTGTCTGCTATCTCATTTAGTGATGACAGCCGCTCAACGACTATCAATGCACCGGTCTTGGCTTTTCCCATATTCATGCATGCCATTACCACCGGCATTATGGATTCTCGGTCTTCCTCGTTTTTGTCTTCTCCGGATGAAAACAGCCTTATGATACTTTTCACGCGCCTGTGTGCTCCGAGATTATATAGGAATCGGCGGATGTCGTCTTGAAAGAGAATGATTATTGCAATGACACCTACGCTTATCAGCTTGTCCATTATGCTGCCGAGCAGCCTCATTTCAAGTATCTGACTTACGAAGAGCCACATCAGCGTGAACACCATTATACCGATGAAAACGTTGAGTGACCGAGACTCTTTCATCAGTCGGTATATGTAATACAGCATCAACGCTACGCAGAAAATGTCTATTATGTCCTTTATTCCAAACTCAAACATAACTCTTTTCGCCTTTCATCTTTTCGGTTATTCTTATTGTTTCGACACACTCCTTTACGTCATGCACCCTGATAATGTCGGCACTGCCCTTCGTCAATGCTATGGTGTTGATTACGGTCGTGCCGTTCAGTGCATCGTCGGCAGTGCCTCCGGTGACCTTATATATCATTGATTTGCGTGATGCACCTACAAGTAAGGGCAACCGCATCTCATGCAACCGGTCAAGTTGTGCCAGTATACGGTAATTTTGTTCCGTTGTCTTGCCGAAGCCGAAGCCCGGATCAAGTATTATATCCTTTACTCCCAAATCACGCAGTTGTTGAACTTCTTTCGCAAACGACATCATCATGGTCATTATGTCAGGTTTTACGGACATCAGTATATATGCGACTCCGAGTTCGGCAACTGTCTTGAACATCTCCGGATATCCGTCGGCAGTTTCATCTTTGCCGAGTGCGTATGTCTGAGTTTCATTGCCGCCATAAGCACCACGCGTGTTGCCTTCTGAAACATCGTTGATTATTGCCGCTCCATATTCTTTTACCGCCATTACTGCAACCTCCGGACGGAATGTATCTATTGACAATATGGCATCCGGTTCGGCCTCTCTTACGGCATCAAGAGCCATGCGCATACGTTCAAGTTCCTCTTTTTGCGTTACCTGTGCTGCACCCGGCCTTGTGGAAAATGCTCCGATATCTATTATTTTTCCGCCTTCTGCTATTATCTGTCTTGCACGTGCGGCTATCTCCACAGCCGTTTGACGGCGGCTGCCGGCATAAAAAGAGTCAGGAGTGACGTTAAGAATACCCATCACACACGGTACTGACAAGTCGAGAAGTCGCCCGTTGGCATTTATTGTGAATGAAGGTTGTGTGTTCAAAACTGTGCTTTTTATGAGGTTTATGTCTGTCTGTAAAATTGCAGACATCGGAAAATTTTAGTCCAAAGATACATATTATTATTTTTATGTGTGCCTTTTTCGATGATTTTTTTTAACTTCGCAAATGTTTAGCCAATAATAACATGGAACTGTATAATATCTTCAAGAGTCATCCGGTGGTTACAACCGACAGCCGTGACTGTCCTTCAGATTCTATTTTCTTTGCTCTGAAAGGAGCGTCTTTTAATGGTAATGCCTTCGCTGCAAAGGCTTTGGAACAAGGATGTGCCTATGCCGTTGTGGACGAAGCCGAATATGCTGTGCCAGGTGATAGCCGTTATATTCTTGTTGACAATTGTCTTGTCGCCCTGCAACAGCTTGCCAATGCGCACCGCCGTGCTCTCGGAACAAAGATAATAGGCATTACGGGTACCAACGGCAAGACAACAACTAAAGAACTTATGGCTGCCGTGTTGGGAGAAAAGTATAATGTGCTTTTCACTCAAGGTAATTTCAATAACGATATAGGTGTTCCGAAGACATTGTTACGGCTTAAACCGGAACATGATATTGCTGTTGTTGAGATGGGAGCAAGTCATCCCGGAGACATAAAGACACTTGTAGATATAGTGGAACCTGATTATGCGCTTATTACGAATGTAGGTCGTGCCCATTTGCAAGGTTTCGGCTCTTTTGAAGGAGTGATACGGACAAAAGGAGAACTGTATGATTTTATGCGTATTCATGGCGGCAAGGTCTTCATAGATGCCGGCAACGAATATCTCGCTTCTATCGCAACGGGACTTGATACAATAGAATACGGCACTGTCAGCCGTGAAGACCTGTGTGTTAATGGAGAAGTACTGTCTTGTACTCCGTATCTCAACTTCCGTTGGAGGCATGGTGCCGGTTGTTGGCATGATGTCCGTACTTGCATGATTGGGTCGTACAATATATATAATATGCTTGCCGCTGCGTGCGTTGGACTTTATTGCGATGTCTCTCCGGAACAGATAGACCACGCATTGGCAGGATATACACCAAGCAACAGCCGCTCGGAATTGCGTAAAACCAAATATAACACTCTTATTGTCGATGCCTATAATGCCAATCCTACAAGTATGGATGCCGCGATACGCAACTTTAAGGACATGGAGACCGACAACAAGATGATAATAATTGGTGATATGGGAGAA
>JBJFGK010000070.1:0-3695 GCA_051892655.1 Prevotella sp.
CCATATTTCATCGTATGTGTTATACAGTTTAATGCCGTATGCAGCCTTATTGTTCACAACGTCAAGAGCTGCGTTAAGAGCCTGCTCATAGAAATTCTTCTGCTCTTGACTGCCGGCAGCTTCATATTGTGCACGTGTTAGAAGCACACGGGCATAAAGCGCTTTGGCTGCTTTCTTTGTAGAACGACCAACATTGCCGTTATAAGGATTTACGGGCAACAGTTCTGCAGCACGCTTTGCATCAGGAATGATAACCTCGTCGTATATAGTCTTGCGGTCGGTACGATAAGCGGTAAATGTTGCTGTATTCGTTTCCTGTGTGCGGAGTTCTATATCTCCAAAGAACTCAACTAACCACCAATAGCAATAAGAGCGCATAAAACGTGCCTCACCCTCAAAGTCGTCTCTTGTGGCAGCGTTGAGATTTACAACATCATTGATGCGTCCGAGAATGGCGTTGGCATCATTTATGTTGTCGTAAACGCGGTTCCATACGTTGGCGATCTGTCCGCGATCTCCCTGAAGGTCAACGCAACGTGTGAGCTGCTTGCCGTAGTCATAGTTGGAACCTATGTTTTGCCAGATATCAGCAGAGCCTTCCATGTAAAGACAAGGGTCTTCGCGTCCGTAATATTTCCATCGGAAATTATAATACATTTGATTGACGAGATTTTCCATTCCCTCCGGAGTCTTGAATACCTCATCGGCAGTCTCGCCTGAAGGGTTATACTCGTCGAGGCTGCATGAAGAGAGTGACAATGTGACAACTCCCATGAACAATGAGCCTATCAGATATTTTGTTGCTTTTTTCATAGTTTTATGCTTTTATAGTTATTATCAGAAGTTAACACTCAGACCTAAAGTAACACTACGCTGATTTCCTTCCGGATCATAGTGCTTCTGCCAATCTTCTTTTACGAAATAGAAAGGATCATTGACAGTTGCATAAACACGGACGTTGCTTATACCGATAGTCTTGAGTGCAGACTTAGGCAGTGTGTAGCCAAGTGTTATTCTCTTTATCTTTATGAATGAGTTGTCACAATATGCAAGTGCCTGATAGCCTACATAGTCAAAAAGCTTGCGTCCTTTGTACAATGCCGGCAGTGAACCGCCTTCGTTGGTACCTGCTACCCAATAGTCAAAGTTGGTTGTTATACCTCCGTTTGACGGGTCGTAGTTGGCAACACGGCTCTCACCCCACTGTCCCCAACGTGCATACATATATATGCTCAAGTCGAAGTTCTTGTAGTGGAAATCGTTGTTGAAGCCTGCGAACCAGTCAGGAGAAGTAGATCCGACATAACCGATATCATCATTCTGATCGATAACATTGTCACCATTGAGATCGGCAACCTTGATATCACCCGGTTCAAATGGTTTTGTCTTGGCTGCATCTTTGAAGTAAGTAGCTGCTTCTTCTGCTTCAGCCGTTGTCCAAATGCCGAGATACTTGAAAGTCTTGAAAGACTTGATAGGATGACCTATCATAAGTGTCTGTGTCTCTTTTGATGTACCGATCATAATATCCGTACCGTCTACGAGGTCGGTAATCTTTTCGCGGTTTGCAGAGAATGATAGTGTTGAGTTCCATTGGAAGTCTTTGGTTACGATATTACGGCTGTTGATAGTAAACTCAAAACCTGTATTCTTCGTTGAACCGATGTTTGTGTAGGTTGCATATTTACCGTCCATACCTGCAGATGTAGGCAAAGAGCGTAGTAGTATAAGGTCAGTGGTCTTTGTGTTATACCAGTCGAAAGTCACGCTAAGACGGCTGTTGAGGAATATTGCATCAAAACCGAGATCGACAGTTTTTGATTTCTCCCATTTTGTGTTGGTATTTGCAAGAACGTAGTATCCGCTTCCGTTGTTGTCTACGACACCAAGTATATAGCGGTTGGCTGCGTCATCCTGAAAGCCGAAACTCCAGTTGGCAAATGTAATACCTGATTTCGTACCGTAAATACCGATACCGGCATTACCGGTAACACCGTATGTTGCACGCAGTTTCAAATCGTCAAGCCAAGACTTTGTATTTTTCATCCAAGGCTCGTCTGATATGCGCCATGCGATAGCTGCAGACGGGAACCAATCCCATTTGTGACCTTTAGCAAGTTTTGAAGATCCGTCACGACGCAGAGATGCAGTGAATAGGTAACGGCTTTTCCAATCGTAAGAGATACGTCCTGCGTATGAGAAGTTCTGTGCCTGTTGATACATGCTTGAATGTATAGAGCTGCCGTCAGCTCCGTCATTTGCAGCAAGGTTCCACCACAGGTTGCTGGCAAGGGTCTGGCCTTTTGATGTGGCAGAGAGGTTGTCTTTAATGGTCTTGTTCCATGAAGTGAGCAATGTCACGCCGAGATGATGGTCTTTGGGCAACTGTGTCAAGTTATAAGTAAGGATGTTATTCCACTCAACGTATGTTCCTGACGCTTTTGTCATAGTCGCGGAGTTCTTCTGTCCAGTCTTGTCAAGGTTAGAAGCCGCATTTGCGTCAAGATAGTTTCCGCTTGAAGAGTTTGTAATATGCGTGTTGAATTGTGAGCGGATAGAAAGCCCCTCTATAGGATGAATGTCGAGGTAAGCGTTAGCCACAACGTTTGTATGATAAGATTTTGCCTTGTAGAGATTGTCACCTTTGGCATCGATAAGCGGATTAACGTAACCGTCAGACTCAAGAGGACGCTCTACCATTTCGTCACCGATGACATATTCTCCTGTCTCGTAGTCGTAATAGCCGTAAGGAGAACCAAGTTCACGACTCGTTGTGGTTGCTTTCTCGTAAGGCGAAGACTCGCTTCTTGCATGAGCCAATTGGAAGTTTACACCGGCACTGATCCAATCATAGACCTTGTGGTCTATATTTGCGCGCAATGTGTATTTGTCGGTTCCGCTACTCTTTTCCCATTTGCTGCCGTCGTTTGCATAACCGATAGAGAAGCGTGCAGAGGTCTTTTCTGTTCCGCCTGATAGAGTCAAGGTGTGTTTTGTACTCCATGTTACATCCTTTTGCAGCAGTTTGTCATAATCGGTAAATGCGTTTGCCTTGTATGCGGCATAAGCTTCAAGGCCGAATAAAGACTCGTCGTCTGCTTCACTGTTCCATAATCCGGCATTCTGTGCAGCGAGTTTGCGTGTGTTATATATGTCGGAAAGTGAACGGTAATCGGCACGGTCGGGACGGAAAGCCGCTGTAACGTAACCATCATAAGATACGGACATCTTACCTGTCTGTGCTTTTTTTGTAGTGATAATAATAACACCGTTTGCACCTTGTGAACCGTAAATGGCTGTAGAAGAGGCATCTTTCAATACGTCGATAGATTCAATGTCATTAGGGTTAAGGTCTCCCATTGAACCGCCCTGCACACCATCGATGATAACAAGAGGGTCATTGCTACCGTTTATAGAGCGGTTACCACGTATACGGAGCGTTCCGTCATTGACATCAAGACCGGTAACTCGACCTTGCAATGCTGTTGCAACGTCGGAAGTAGGCGTTTGAGTGATGACATCTGCTTTGACAGAAGCCACAGAACCGGTCAAATCGCGTTTCTTTACTGTACCGAAACCGATAACGACAACCTCGTCAAGATCGTTGTTCTCAGGAGTCATCTTGATTGCGAGGTTTGTTCCGGCTTTTACTGTTTGTGTTTTGTAGCCGATGTAGCTCACTTCGAGCATGTCAT
>JBJFGK010000071.1:0-15227 GCA_051892655.1 Prevotella sp.
AGTAGACGGTCAGTCGGAAAAATGCACAGAAGGCACGCCTTTGACAATATGTAAGGCTCCTTATGATGTCAGAATAGTAAAACGTAAGAATCAAAGCTATTTCTCTACTTTGCGTCAGAAGATGAAGTGGGGTGCAGATAATAGAGACGAACAATAGATGTCTTCATGAGTTAATATTGACAGAAAATACCCGATGAACCTGAAAGATTTCTTTAAGATACCTCAAAGCAAGTATCCGATAAGCCGTATTGTGCATTGGTTATGGTGCTCGTGGAGAGGCAATATGACACAGGCGGCTGTTAATGCCTTGCTGGGACTTGCCGATGTGGGTGTGAGTCTTGCTTCGGTGTGGGCAATGAAGAATGCCATTGACGTGGCTTCACATGCCCGTGAAGGGTCTCTGTATTTTGCCGTAACAGTAATTGGAGCTTTTATATTATGTGATTTTGCCCTTAATATTGCGATGGTTTGGGTAAAGAACATTTTAGGTGTCAGAGCCCAGAACCGCATGCAACAGCGCATGCTTGACCGTATTCTGAAGTCTGAATGGCGTGGTCGTGATAAGTTTCATAGCGGAGACGTGTTGAACAGATTGGAACAAGATGTCAGCAATGTGGTAACATTTCTTACAGAGACATTGCCTAATACTATATCGGTCATAGCACTTTTTCTGGGTTCTTTCATATATTTGTTCTCTTTAGACCATGTTCTTGCTGTCGTTATAGTCATTATGTTGCCATTGTTTATGCTCGTAAGCAAATTGTATATAGGCAAGATGCGTAGTCTTACGAGACAGGTAAGGGCAAGTGATAGTCGCATTCAAAGTGTCTTGCAGGAAACCATACAGAACCGTATGCTTATTAAAACTCTTGAGAAAGATGATGCAATGCTTGACAGATTGGAAGAGTCACAGGTTGAGTTAAGGCGAAACGTGGTCAGAAGGACGGCATTTACGGTGTTTTCCAACTTTATATTGAACTTCGGTTTTGCGCTTGGTTACATTGTAGCTTTCCTTTGGGGTGCATTGAGACTCTATGCAAACACATTGTCTTTTGGGGGTATGACGGCTTTCTTGCAGCTTGTAAACAGGATACAACAGCCCGCTCGTAACATCACGAAGCTCATCCCTCTTTTTGTACAGGTGCTCACTGCTGCCGAAAGATTGATGGAATTGGAAGAAGATCCTCTTGAACCGCATGGCTCTCCCATTTGGATGGATGCCGGTAAAGGTGTAGGAGTAAGGCTTGAAAACGTTAGTTATTCTTATGATAATGGGACGGAAAAGATACTTGACCGCTTTTCTTGCGACTTCAAACCGGGTAGTTGTACTGCAATATTAGGCGAGACAGGAGCGGGGAAGACTACTCTTGTGAGGATGATACTCTCACTCATACATCCACAAGAAGGTCGTGCCGTGATATATTCTTCCGGTGGTAAAGAAGCGGAACTGTCGGCAATGACACGTTGCAATTTCGTATATGTACCTCAAGGAAATACATTACTCAGTGGCACAATCAGAGACAACCTGCTTTTGGGACGTTTGTCTGCTACTGAAGAAGATATGGAAGAAGCATTGCATAGATCCTGTGCCGATTTCGTATTTGAGTTGCCCGAAGGTCTTGATACCGTCTGCTCTGAAGATGGTGGCGGGCTTAGTGAGGGACAGGCGCAACGCATAGCCATAGCACGTGCATTGTTACGTGAAGGAAGTGTCATGATATTTGATGAGGCTACGAGTTCGCTCGATCCGGAAACAGAGCGTAATCTGCTTGCCAACATACTCGATGATGCAGGAAAGACAATAATATTTGTCACTCATCGCATGGCTGTGGTTGAGTATTGCAGTCAAGTTGTCAGAATAGAAAGACGTGAACGTAAGTAGCAAATCTAGCGAATAACTTGTCAACTCGTTCTTGTGAATAAGGAAAAAAGTCATCAACTTAAAGCGTTAAAAAACACTCTCTGACTCCGTGCGTAATAGAAATGCGGATTAACGATTGCAGGTATCTTTTGCTCTCGCATGATAAAAATGTCTATGCATCTCGTGAGGCTCCGCTAAGGTACTATAAATCACGATAATGAGCAAAATAATTGCCACTATACAGGTGTGTTATTCACGGGAAATACTTTATAGTAAAAGGTCTATACAACCCGCTTTCGTGTCGTATAGTCCTATGTTGCTCCCGTGAAGTGTGGAAAATATTGTTCCAGATATGTCATCAAAGGTAGGCAAAATACAGAAAAGATTGTATTGTAGATAATAATTCAAAGTTCAATGATTTAGCATAAAGGATCTGCATCGCATGGAGTTTATCACGATGCGGCTTCTTTGGTATCATGAAAAGATAAAAGCCATATTGTTGCGAATTAAAGTGAGTTCGAATAATTCTTCTCCTCACATGCCTGTGACACAGCGGACAGAACACTTTATTATATCATCGGGCCTACTAAATATATAGTTTGCATATGCCAACTATTATAGTAAGTAGTCATTAATATGCTGTTTTCAACGCTTAGACACAATGCTGTTATATGTTGAACTTACATGTTTTATCGTGAAACGCATATATGATATTTCATAACAAACACACCTGATATGTCAGTTTTTTTATCTATTTTTGCATTTGAAAATCAAAATCAGACGTTATATGGATAATATGAAAAAGGCTTTTGCAGCAAAACTTCTTGGTGTAAAGGCAATAAAATTGCAGCCAAATGCTCCTTTCACGTGGGCGTCCGGCTGGAAATCTCCGTTTTATTGTGATAACCGTAAGGCACTTTCCTTTCCGGAATTGAGAACTTATGTAAAATTGGAACTCACTCATGCTGTTCTTGAGCATTTTTCCGGTGCAGAAGTAGTGGCAGGTGTAGCAACCGGCGCCATTGCGCAAGGTGCTTTGGTTGCCGATGCACTTGGTTTGCCGTTTGTTTATATACGCAGTAAGGCAAAAGATCATGGTATGGGTAATCTTATTGAAGGAGAACTTGCCAAAGGCGCAAAGGTAGTAGTGGTTGAAGATCTTATATCTACAGGCGGTAGCAGCCTTAAAGCGGTAGAGGCTATACGTCAGGCAGGCGCAGAAGTGATAGGCATGGTGGCTTCATATACTTATGGTTTCCCCGTTGCAGAAAAAGCGTTTGCTGACGCGAAGGTAAAACTTGTGACTCTTACAGATTACGATCACGTGGTGGCGGAAGCATTAGACACAAACTATATTTCCGAAACTGATATAGAGTTGTTGCATGAATGGAGAAAAGATCCTGCAAATTGGAAAAAATAAATTTTGTATATGGCAAAGTATGAAAGTGGTATAAAACAGATACCGTATGCGCAGAAAAGCGTTTTCGAGATGTTGAGTAATCTTGAAAATATTGAGAAAATAAAGAGTCGCATACCCGACGACAAAATAGAAAACCTTACATTTGACCGTGACAGCGTGAGCATAAACGTGCCCCCTGTTGGTAATATAACATTGGCTGTTGTAGAGCGCGAAGAACTCAAGTGCATAAAGTTCGAGGCAAAAAACTCTCCCGTACCGTTTAATCTATGGATACAGATATTGCCTGTAACAGAGAACTCGAGCAAGATGCGCATTACGATAAAGGCCGATATTCCACTGTTTTTAAGACCGATGATAGGTAACAAACTTGAAGACGGGGTGGACAAGATAGCAGATGCTCTTGCCATGATACCATACGAAATATAATATTGTTTCCTAACAGAGAATATATACACATCAAGCATTTATAATAATGGCAAATAAACTTTGGGACAAGAATTACAGTATCAACGAAGACATAGACAGATTTACAGTTGGCAGAGACAGAGAAATGGACATGTTTCTTGCCAAATATGATGTTCTTGGCAGCATGGCGCATATTACCATGTTGCAGTCTGTAGGATTGCTGGAAAAGGAAGAGCTTGATGCTCTTCTTGTAGAACTGAAAAACATCTATCATACTTGTGAACGTGGTGAATTTGTCATTGAAGACGATGTGGAGGACGTTCACTCTCAAGTCGAAATGCTCCTTACAAGACGACTTGGCGATATTGGCAAAAAAATACACAGCGGTCGTTCGCGCAACGATCAGGTGCTTGTAGATCTGAAACTGTTCACGCGTCATGAAATAAGAGATATAGTTTTTCTGGTAAAGAGACTTTTTGATGAACTCCTGCAGAAAAGCGAGCAGTATAAAGATGTGCTTATGCCCGGCTATACTCATTTGCAGGTTGCCATGCCAAGCTCTTTCGGACTTTGGTTCGGGGCTTATGCAGAGAGTCTTGCAGATGATATGCTCTTCCTTAATGCAGCATGGCGAATGACAAATCGCAATCCTCTTGGCAGCGCAGCAGGATATGGCTCTTCATTCCCGCTTAACAGGCAGATGACAACCGACTTGCTTGGTTTTGATACAATGGACTACAACGTTGTATATGCTCAAATGGGACGCGGAAAGACTGAACGCAACGTGGCATTTGCTATGAGTACCGTTGCCGGGACATTATCTAAACTTGCATTTGATGCCTGTCTGTTCAATTCACAGAACTTTTCCTTTGTCAAGCTTCCCAAAGAGTGTACTACGGGAAGCAGCATAATGCCCCATAAGAAAAACCCTGATGTGTTTGAACTGATACGCGCAAAATGTAACAAACTGCAGAGTCTGCCTCAGCAGATAATGATGATAATGAACAATTTGCCAAGCGGATATTTCCGTGATTTGCAAATTATAAAAGAAATATTCCTTCCTGCATTCAACGAACTTAAGGATTGTCTGCAAATGACAGCCTATATCATAAGTGAAATGACGGTTAATAAGAATATTCTTGATAATGATATGTACAATCTTATGTTCTCGGTAGAACAAGTTAATGGCCTTGCTACTGCCGGAATGCCTTTTAGAGATGCATACAAGAAGGTAGGTTTGGATATAGAGGCAGGAAACTTCGTACCTGATAAGAATATATGTCATACCCATGAAGGCTCTATAGGAAATCTGTGTAATGACAGAATAGCTGTTCTAATGGACGAGATTTTGGCAGGCTTTACATTTGATAAAGTTGAAAACGCTGAACAAAAGTTATTGTCATGAGATACATCCGATATGTCTTTATAGTTTTAGCCGCTACTTTTCTTGTATCCTGTGGCGATACGGAATATGAATACAGCAACTATTCCTGTTATTTCGTGTTTGATAATATGGGTAGCCGTAGCCCGATGCTCGCAGCGGCAATGAACCAGAACTCTCCGGGAACGTTCTGTCATATACGTACAAGCGGCAAGGCATATATCTTTGACCTGAATACTTCGCCGGGACAAACGGAAAAGGTCAATTTTACCGCTGAAGACGAACGCCGTACTTTGCTGTTGGGCATATATAACGAAAGCGGAATAATTGTAGGTTATGGTAATTACAATAATCCGGCAACGTTCTATGCTTATGACAATCAATGCAGATACTGCTATGAAGAGACCGGATTATCACGTTATCCGTTGACGATGGATACATCCGGAAAAGCTTCATGTGCAAGATGTAAGCGCATATATGATTTGAATAATGGCGGTATAGAGGCTTCCGGTGGAAGGCTGATACGGTATCATGCAACTACAAGCGGACCGTTAGGGGTGTTGTCTGTAGTAAATGGAAGATAGAAAGATATATTTATTAAAAATCTGTTAATTAGTTTGCCTTTTCGGTAAATTAAGATTATCTTTGCACAACTTTTATGCCGCAATGGTGGAATTGGTAGACACGAGGGACTTAAAATCCCTTGGCCAGTAATGGCTGTGCGGGTTCGAGTCCCGCTCGCGGCACTTTTTGTTTTTTAATCTTTGTATTTATGAAGAAACATAATTTCTTATTCCTTATTCCGGCAGTAGCGTTAGCGTTATCTTCATGCTCCTCAAAGTTGGGAAGCCTTTCTGCCGACAATTTCAATGTTACTCCTAATCCGCTTGAAAGTCGTGGTGGCAATGTGGAAGCTACGATAAATGGAGTGTTCCCCGAGAAATATATGAAAAAGAAAGCGGTTGTTACGGTCACTCCGGAGTTGCGTTATGGTAATGAAATGGTATCAAAAGGACAGCCGGCTACATTCCAAGGGGAAAAAGTGCTTGGCAATGACCAGATAATATCCTATAAAATAGGAGGGAACTATACTATGAAGTCAAACTTCAAGTATTGTCCTGAGATGCAGAAAAGTGACCTGTATATGACTTTTGATGCCTATGTGGGCAAGAAAAAGATAGACCTTCCGGCTGTTAAAGTGGCTGAAGGAGTTATCGCAACGTCAGAGCTTTATAAGAACACATTGTCCGGAAGTGGTGCCTTTATCGCACCTGATACATTCCAACGTGTAAGAGTTATGAAGCAGGAGGCACAAGTAAGATTCCTTATCAATCAGGCAAACTTGCGCAAAAGTGAACTTAAAAACAATTCAGTGGCAGAGTTTGTGGCTTTGCTGAAGAAGATCAATGCAGATAGAGAAGGTCTTAACATTAACAATGTAGAGGTTCTCGCTTATGCTTCACCGGACGGAGGCGTTAAGTTCAATGACAAATTGGCAAACAAACGTCAAGATGTATCTGTCGATTATGCAAAGAAACAACTTAAGAGTACTAACGTTGCCGCAGATGTGACAGGCAAGTACACCGCACAAGATTGGGACGGTTTCCAGAAATTGGTGGCATCTTCTAATATACAAGATAAAGATGTTATACTCAGAGTGCTTTCTATGTATCAGGATCCGGAGCAGAGAGAGCAGCAGATACGCAACATGTCAGCAGGATTCCGCGAACTTGCCGATGGCATCCTTCCTGAATTGCGTCGTTCACGTATGATTATTAACTATGAGACAATCGGTCGTAGCGACAGCCAGATACAGGAACAATACAAGGCTGATGCATCAAAACTAAGCGTTGATGAGCTTCTCTATGCGGCAACTCTTGAAGACAATCTTGATGCACAGGAGAATATCTATAAAACAACGGCACAAGTTTATCCTAACGACTATCGTGCTTATAACAATATCGCTGCAATTGAATTTGAAAAAGGCAATGATGCTATAGCCAATGAATATCTTTCAAAGGCTGCAAACATTGATGGCAAGGCCGCAGAGACAAATGCCAATATGGCTCTTGCAGCTTTAAAGAAAGGTGATGTTGCAACAGCAGAGACTTATATGTCAAAGGCAGACCTGTCAGGTGGCTATGAAAAGCTCATCGGTTCTGTTGCTCTTGCAAAAGGCGATTATGTTTCAGCTGAGAGATCCCTTTCCGGTATAGATTGCAATACTACGGCTCTTGCACAGATTCTCAATAAGAATTATTCCGGTGCAGGCGCTACATTAAGTGCAATAACGAATAAGGATGCCATGACAGATTATTTGCAGGCACTGCTTTCAGCACGTCAGGGCAATACATCCGCCGCTGCTTCATTCTTGAAGTCTGCTTTACAGAAAGATCCGTCACTTGCATCTTATGCAAACAATGACATAGAATTATCAGGAGTAAGCAAATAAAAATATCGCTGACTGATGAAGAAGCGATTTGCAATCGTAATATTACTCACCTTGATTTTGGTTTCTTGCGGTACACGCAGTGGCTATTTCAGTATTGACGGCCACCTTTTGAACCTAAATCAAGGTGAGTTTTATGTTTATAGTCCCGATGGTATCATCGATGGCGTTGATACTATTAAAGTTGATGGAGGACGTTTCGCTTATGAAGCACCGTGTTCACAGGCCGGAACGATAGTGCTTGTCTTCCCTAACTTCTCTGAATTGCCGGTTTTTGTTCAGCCGGGACATACGGCAAAGATAAAGGGTGACGCTTATCATCTGAAAGAAATAGAGGTTAGTTCAGGGAAAGACAACAAGATAATGACCGGTTTCAGACAACAAATAGCCGAAGTGTCGCCTCCTGAAATTATCGGTTATGCTGAACGCTTTGTAAAAGACAACCCCCAATCATTGGCTTCCGTATATGTACTGAGGAAGTATTTTGTTACCGCATCAGATGTTGATTACAGTAAAGTCGTTGCTCTTGCCGAGTTGTTGCAAAAGGAACAACCTCAGAATGCTGATGTGGCTCGTATGCTGCGTTTTGCCAAACAGAAACAAACTGTTTACGGTAAAACCTCAATGCCCTCATTCTCGGTGCTTGACATCAAAGGGAAAACAGTAAACAATTTAACTTGTCGTGGTAAAATAACGGTTGTGTTCACTATGGCAGATTGGTGTTACGAAAGCCGTAATACTATTTATACCTTGCAACGATTGTCATCAGAATTTAAAAACCGTCTTGCCGTTATCGGGGTAAGCCTTGATGCAAGTGTGGAAAATTGTCGTCTTTCCATACAAGGCGACAGCGTGGCAACATCCGTAATATGTGATCAGAAAATGTTTGATACTCCTTTATACAGCAGTTTCGCTTTTTCCGGAGTGCCTGATAACGTCGTTTATGATGCCGGAGGCAAACTTGTATGTCATGGATTAGACGTGCCGGAGTTGGAGACACGTTTAAGGTCAATGCTAAAATAATATTATGCTCGTAAAAACATATTGTGCTGCGGTCAATGGTCTTGAAGTGACAACCGTTACGGTAGAGATAAGCACGTCGAGAGGTGTGCTGTATCGTCTTACGGGGTTGGGAGATACTGCCGTAAAAGAGAGTCATGACAGAATCGTGGCGGCATTCCAGAATAACGGGATAAAATTTCCGGTAGCAGATATTACTGTCAATATGGCACCTGCTGATTTACGAAAGGAGGGTAGCGGATATGACTTGCCGCTGGCTGTTGGCCTATTGGGTGCTATGGAACTCGTAAATACAGAGTCACTGTCAGATTATATGATAGTGGGAGAACTTGGTCTTGATGGGCGCATACTGCCGGTAAAGGGTGCTCTTCCTATAGCTATAAAGGCAAGAAAAGAAAAATTCAAGGCTTTGATAGTGCCACAACAGAATGTCAGAGAGGCAGCTGTTGTTAATAATCTTGAGGTTTATGGCATGGAAAACCTTAAAGATGTCATCTCTTTGCTTAATGGCAGCAAGTCCTTTCAACCGACAATCGTAGATACAAGAAAGGAGTTCTATGAAAATCAAAGCCATTTTGAACTTGATTTTTCAGATGTACGAGGTCAGGAAAATGTAAAACGTGCTATGGAAGTTGCTGCCGCAGGTGGTCATAACATCATTATGGTTGGTCCTCCGGGTAGTGGTAAGTCTATGATGGCTAAACGTTTGCCGTCCATTCTTCCTCCGTTGTCGTTGTCAGAAAGCTTGGAGACAACGCAGATTCATTCTATTGCGGGCAAGTTAGGCAAGAATATGTCTTTGATATCCCAGCGTCCTTTCCGTGCTCCTCATCATACTATTTCTCAGGTAGCATTGGTTGGAGGGGGCAGCAATCCTCAACCGGGTGAAATATCTTTGGCACATAACGGTGTTCTTTTTGCTGACGAGTTACCTGAATTTAATAAATCAACTCTTGAAGTGCTACGCCAGCCTCTTGAAGATCGCAAGATAACCATTGCCAGAGCCCAATATACCATTGAGTATCCATGCTCTTTTATGTTTGTAGCGTCCATGAATCCTTGTCCTTGCGGATATTATGGCGATCCTACACATCGTTGCGTGTGTACTCCGGGACAAATACAGCGTTATATGAATAAAATCAGCGGGCCCCTTCTTGACCGTATTGACATACAATGCGAGATATCTCCAATTCCTTTTACTGATTTGTCAAAGTCGCAACAAGGCGAACCGAGTGCTGCAATACGTGAGCGTGTGATTGCTGCGCGCCATATTCAGGAAGAGAGATACAAGTCTTTTAAGGGTATTCATTGCAATGCCCAGATGACCGAACGCATGCTTCATCAATACGCAGAACCGGATACGGAGTCTCTTGATATGCTTCGCATGGCAATGGAACGTCTTTCCTTGTCAGCCCGTGCATACAGCCGCATCTTGAAAGTAGCCCGTACCATAGCCGATCTTGCAGGAACCGAGCGTGTCTTGTTGCCACATATAGCCGAAGCCATTGGCTATCGTCAGCTCGATCGTGGCGATTGGGCGGAGAGAGGTATGTAGAAGATGTATTTCCTTAATAACGTTTTTAACTGAAAAACCGTGTAAATGCCTTTACACAATATATGTGATCCGCAGTGCTGCCGGTCTCTCTGCAACTGTGCATGGCGAGAATAGCGTTGCCCATATCTACTCCGCGCAATGGTATAGATGCCGCAAGGATATTGCCCAATGTGCTTCCTCCTGCCACATCGCTATGATTTACGAATCTCTGACAAGGCACTTCGGCCTCGTTGCAAATACTTGCAAATACTGCTGCCGATACAGCGTCGCTGGCGTATTTTTGTGCAGCATTGAACTTTATTACCGGTCCTCCGCCCAGCATGGGGTGGTTTGTCGGGTCGTATTTTTCGCCATAGTTGGGATGCCAAGCGTGTGCATTGTCTGCAGATACCATGAATGCACGCTCCACTGCCTGCCAGAACGATTCTTCATTGCCGCCTTGAGCCATCGCAATGCGTCTGATAAGAGATGCCAAGAACGGACTTCCGGCTCCTTGTTTTGTTTGCGAGCCCGTCTCTTCATTGTCAAATATAGCCAGAACTTTTGTCTTGTCGCTGCAAGGTGATGCAATCAGGGCTTCAAGTCCTGCATAACACATGGACAAATCATCCAAACGTCCGGAAGAAATAAACTCGTTATGAACGCCGAAAGTACATGCCGGCGTTGCATCGGCAAGATACAGATCAAAGTCAAGTATGTCGTTTCGGTTTATTTTCAACTCTTCGCATATTATATTGATGAGCATATTCCCATTTTCAAGCTGCCCGTTTACTATGCCCAATATTGGTAACATGTCCTTTTGGCGACTCAGTTTCACTCCGTCGTTTACCTGACGGTTAAAATGAATGGCGAGGTTGCTGATTTGCAACAATGGTCTTTTGACATGCAAAAGCATGGTTTTCGGGTTCATCACACCGCTGCCTTTTACTATCACTCTGCCTGCTATGGTAAGCGGACGGTCAAACCAAGTGGACAGTATCGGGCCTCCGTAAACCTCTGTATTCAGCTTTACGATGTTGCCTTCACATGTTATCTCGGCATTAGGCTTTATTCTAAATGTCGGTGAGTCACAATGTGCGCATATCATATTAAAGCCTTCGTCGGCAAGAGGCCTGTTGCCTATGTGGAATGCATATACCGATGAGTCGTTCTTTGTCGCATATATCTTGTCTCCCGGTTTAATGTTTCCTATCGGCAAAGTAGGGTCTATGCGTCTGAAACCGGCATTTTCAAGTTGGTCAACAATATTCTTTACAGCCAGAAAGTTTACCGGCGAAGCATCAAGAAATTTCAATAAACGGTCAATCATAATACAATATATTTTTTAGCGAAATATCTTACGGGATACCATACTGATATGAAACTCACAAGCAATACGGTTACGAAAATCAGTGCAATGTCTTCATAATGTACGCTTACGGGGTATGCGTCAACTACAAACGAGCCGTTTCCTTGTCCCAAAGCAACTATTCCGTATGTCTGCTGTATCCAGCATAGCAACAGTCCTACGGCTATTCCGGCTGCTGCGCCTAATGCTGATATCATGCGTCCTTCAAATAGAAAGATGTCGGTTATGAGTTTGTTGCTCGCTCCGAGATTTCTCAGTGTCACCACATCGTCTTTTTTGTCTATCATAAGCATAGACAGTGAGCCTACAATGTTGAAACACGCCACTGCAAGAATGAATGTAAGGAAGATGAAAGCAATGAATTTCTCTATCTTCATTATCTTGAATGTATCTTCTTGCTGTTCCATCCGGTCAAGGACTTTATACTTTTCTCTGGCAATGTTGCGCATTTCAGCCTTCACTTTGTCTATGTCGCTGCCCGGCTTAAGCCTTATTTCGAGTTGCGACAACATGCCTTGCTGACCGAACAGGTTGCGTGCAAAGGATATTGAAGTCAGCATATAGTCGCGGTCGTAGCGCATTTGTCTAACAGAGAAGACCACACCCGGCGAGATCAAAGAGTCTTCCACAAACCCTTCGGTAGGGTTTGTCATGTCGAGTTGTCCCTCACGTCGGGGTGCGTAAACCTTGATATAGCCCTGCCATAATGAGCCGAAACCGAGATTGTCTGCCAAGCGTATGCCAGGAATGCCGTATTGCAGGTTTGCTGCGTGCAATGAGAAGCTGCCGTCACCATACAGTATTTCGTTGATATGTGTCAGACTGTCAAAATTGTCTTCCACGCCTTTGACCCTTATCATTGCCTGTCGTCCGTGGTAAACGGCCATTGCCTGGTCTTCAACACACTCTGTTGCCACGTCTATCTGTGGCAGTTGCTTGATTTTTGTCAGTATGGGATCATCGGCGGGAGCCGTTTTCCCTTGTGCCGGAACTATCTCTATCTGTGGGTCAAACGATGTAAGCAGTGAGGCAACAAGGTCATGAAAGCCGTTAAACACGCTCAATGTGACCACCAAAGCCATAGTGGCGACAGCCACGCCTACGGCACTTATGCCGCTTATTATGTTGATTGCGTGTGTGCTTTTCTTGGAGAAGAGATATCTCCGCGCTATGTATAGGGCTACGTTCATTGTTTGAGCAGTTCGTCAATATGCTCTATATAGTCAAGCGAATCGTCCACAAAGAAGCGCAGTTCCGGTATTATGCGCAGTTGGTTGCGCACTCTTGTACCTAACTCGTAGCGTATTGTCTTCTCGTTAGCCTTGATGTTGGCGATTATATCTTCCGATTTGTCTGACGGGAATATGCTAAGATAAGCCGTACAGATACTAAGGTCGGGGCTTACCTTGCAGCGTGTCACGCTTATCATGACACCGCGCATTGATCTTGTCTGTGATTGGAAGATGAGGCTAAGTTCCTTTTGAAGTAGTCTCGCTATGCGGTTTTGTCTTGTTTCTTGCATAATTTACGGTTATTGATATTTATCTGCAAACTTACGGAAAAAAAACGAGAAAAGGCGGTTACTTGTATCTTTTTTGTCTTGCTTGCGTCCGTTGAATAATTCAGCGTGCTTGTTTGCGATTTGGAACATTGCGTTTCCCGAATCATAAAAAGGCACTTTACAACCCCTAATATGCAACGTTGTGTTTGTTAACAGTTGCCGTTGGTTTTTAAACTATAATTAAAACTCTTTGCAACCTTTTTGCCGGCATTGAACAGAAACATTTTTTTAACTTCGTTTGTTTTGGTTTAATGCTTTAAAAGGCGTATATTTGCGAGCAGGAATAATAATGAAAAACGACATTGACATGAAAAAAGTAAAGTTTACACTAATCATTTTGATGGCTGTTGTGACTGTATGTCTGTCTTTGAATGCCCAGATACCGCTTGACTATTATTCAAGTCTTAACGGCAAAAGCGGCAGTGAACTGAAGACAGCAGTGCACAACCTTATAAAAAATGCCACCGTTCTGAGTTACGGCAGTGGTAGTGGATGTACGTGGCAAGGCTTTTATTCCACCGACCGTGCGGCAGACAATTCGGTAATAGACCGTTATAGCAATGACGTTCGCTATTTTGGCGATGAGGGTTCATCCGTTTCAGGCATGAATATCGAGCACTCTTTCCCTAAAAGCTGGTGGGGTGGCACGACTGTTCAGGCATACAAAGACCTCTATAATCTAATGCCGTGTGAGTCAAGCATCAATTCCAGTAAGAGCAACTATCCTATGGGTACAGTCACAACGGTAAAGACCGACAACGGATGTACCAAGATAGGCACCGGCAGCAACGGCTATCAGCTGTGGGAACCGGCAGACAAATGGAAGGGAGACTTCGCTCGCGGATACATGTATATGGCAACTGCATATCAGGACTATACGTGGTCAGGTACTCAGGCATTGCAGATATTGCAGCAGGGAGACTATCCTACACTTCAGGAGTGGGCTTATACCTTATATATTAAGTGGGCTAATACAGATAAAGTAGATGAAATAGAGATAGCCCGTAACGACGCTGTAAGCAAGATACAGGGCAACCGCAATCCGTTTGTCGATTTCCCCAACCTCATGGAATACATCTGGGGAGACAGCATTAACTATGCTTTCAATATTTATACTACTGTTAAGTCTACCGATTACACTTCCGGCGGAGGCTCGACAATAGATGAGACCATCTATTCGGAGCTGTTTACAAAAGGTAATACCGGCGATTTTGTCCCACAACAGCTAAGCGGAAGCTTTACGGTGTGGACACAAGACAACACTTACGGCTGGAAAGGCACGGGCTATGATAGTGACAACAATGTGAAATATGCCACAGAAGCGGTGCTCGTAGGTCCGGAACTCGACCTTACGGAGTATGCTTCGGCAACGCTAAACTTCAATCATGTGATACGCTATTTTGGTAGTAACTATGCCGATGTGCTGTCTGTTGAAGTGTGGAATGGCGACTATATCACCAAATTGTCCGATTTCCAATGGCCTACGAACAATGATTGGGTTTTCGTAGATTCAGGAGATATACCCCTCAATGCCTATTGCGGAAACATCGTACATATAGCGTTTAGATATAAGAGTGACACTTCTTATGCCGGCACTTGGGAGATAAAGAAGATGACGGTAACGGGAAAACGAGGTACAACCGGCATTGATGAAGTGGCTAACGATGTCAAAGCCTTTGACCCGACAATGCCTTTCAAGGCTTATTCTATTGACGGCAGAGTTGTCAATCCCGATACTCACAAAGGCATAATGATAATAAAACAAGGTAATGTTACTCTCAAGATGATGAAGTGACAGTATGATAAACATACAATAAAAGGGGCATTAAAGCCCCTTTTATTGTTTCTCAATATCGGAAATCATATAACAAGCCTATTGAAACACTATCTTTTCAATTGCTAAATATAGTCTTTATATTCGCTAAATATAGCCTTTTCAACTGCTTGATATAATCTTTCCGTTTTCTTTTTATTCTCCTTCCGGAGCCTTGTCAATAAGGTCCATAAACTGATCAAGCTTCGGTGTGATGATTATCTGTGTACGACGGTTGCGCTGTTTGCCTGTTTCGGTGTTGTTATCTGTCAGCGGGTTGTATTCTCCGCGACCTCCTGCCGTCAGCCTTTTAGGGTCAACGCCGTAAGTGTTTTGCAATGCTTGTACTACGCTTGATGCACGTAAGCAAGAGAGATCCCAGTTGTTGCGGATGTTTTTCATTGAGGCTGCCGA
>JBJFGK010000072.1:0-3680 GCA_051892655.1 Prevotella sp.
TAGGCAAGACTGCTGACTGCAGGTTTTCAATTCTAATGATAAGACTTAAATAATACAGATATGAAGAAATTACTATATATATTGCTGTTTTTGGCATTTACTCTAACCGTATCAGCCCAAAAAGGTCGTATCTCTCCTGAAAAATTTCAGAAAGATCTTGAAACATATATTATCAGCAATGCCAATCTAACGACGTCAGAAGCGGCTAAGTTCAGCGCCATATACAATGATATGATGAGTAAACAGCGTGTGCTGCATAAGCAGATGAAAGCTCTTAAACAAGCTAAATGCTCCGACAATGCCTCATGCCGTAAGAATATAACGATGCGCGACAAACTTGATAAAGAGAAGACAGATTTGCAGCAGACATATCATCAGCAGCTTCTGAAATCCATACCTGCTACCAAAGTCCATGAGATATTGCGTGCCGAAGACCGTTTCCTGCGTCAGGCATTCCGCCATGCCGCCGGCAAGAAATAGCATGTTTTGAAATGTCTGTTACCTATATGTTAATACATTTCAAAAAATGTTGAAATGCACAACTGACGTTATTTTATTCAGATTGTCTACAAACTTTACATATAGATTTGCCTCGTAAAAGTAACACGATGTAATTTCTGTGATATGCAAACGAGACAATGGGTATCATGTTTACCAAACTTATTGACATGTTATAGGCGGGATATATACAGGTGTATATTCTTTATGCTATGTCTTCTTCCGGTTTTAATAAGTCGAGACTTTACTCCTGCAAACGAGTTGCGCTATCTTAGCATAGCCGACGAAGCTCTTGCCAACGGCAATTTCTTCGCATTTACAAATCACGGTATTCCTTATGCCGACAAGCCGCCTTTGTATCTTTGGCTTGTAATGGCTGCAAAGACTATAGCCGGAAAGCATGTTATGTTGCTGTTATCAATGTTTTCCGTCATACCCGCGTTTGTCGTGGCCGGTATAATGGGCAGATGGACGGCTGAGGAGTATGGCAGAGACAAGGGGCGTTTGGCTGTTTGGATGATTATGGGCAACATACTTATGCTTGTAATGATGGTAACCTTGCGCATGGATATGCTGATGACGATGTTCATAGTATTGGCATTGAGATGCTTTTTCAAGATATATCAGAATCGTGGCAACGTAAGTTTGGAGAAGTGGATGTTCCCTCTGTATGTTTTTATGGCGGTGTTCAGCAAGGGGCCGATAGGGATAATAGTTCCTTTTGCGGCAACCGTCACTTTTCTTTTAATAAGACGTCGCGCCAAAGACATCAAACAGTATTGGGGCCTGCGCACGTCGGGAGTCTTGGTGTTGCTTTTGTCTGTATGGTTTGTGTGCGTATGGGCGGAAGGAGGGCGTGATTATCTGTATGATCTAACGGTTCATCAGACAATAGGGCGTGGCATCAATGCCTTTCATCATAACCGTCCGTTCTGGTTTTATGCCGTACACATATTCCCTGTGCTGTTTCCTTTATCGTTCATAGTGATACTTACTGTCTGCAAGGACATAAGACATATAAGCGACATGGGCGATTTCCGGTTGTTTATGGCTGTCATAGTGGTTTGTACTTTTGTCATTTTGTCGGCCATAAGTTCAAAGATAGACATCTATCTGTTGCCGTTGATGCCGTTTGTCATGACTTGGGCGGTCATTCTGTTGCCTGATGTGAGACACAGCCGATTGTCCGAAGTGGTTACTTATTTGCCTTTTGCCATGCTTGCCGCCGGAGCTTTGTTGTTCCCGTTGGTGCCACCGTTGACCGGAATCAGGTATCTTGATCATGCTCCTTTCTATATTGCCTCGTCGTTGCTTGCCATATTTTCGGTCGTTGCCGTGATGAAGGTGTGTGGCGATAAGCTTCTTCAGGCTGTGAGACTACAGGCTATAGGTTTGTATGTTACCGTTTTTGTTGCAGGTTTCGGCATGAAACATATCAATCCGCATATAGGTTTGGGGGAGGCGTGCCGTCAGGCTTTGCTCTTGCGTGAGCAGACGGGAGGCAGAGTGCCTATATATGAGTGGAACATCCATCGTTCTGAGGGTATGGATGTTTATCTTGGCAACAATGCTGTAAGGTTGAAAGATGTTGATGAAGCCTTTGCCGTTAAGGGCATCATTATAACTAAAAGGCGGAATGTAGGGTATTTCAAAGGTCATCATATAGTAAATGCGGGTAACAAGATTGTTGTGGACATGACATCAGATTCCATTCTGTGATTGGATGGAACAAAAAGAAAAGTCCCGAAGGCTTGTGCTTTCGGGACTCTTTGATTATTAACAGTAAATAAAACTATGGAGTATTATTGATGTGTCTTCTATCCGAGATACTTCATAAGTATACGTGCGTTACCGCTTTCCCTAAGTTTCGCGATGCTCTTTTCGCGTATTTGTCTAACGCGTTCTCTTGTAAGTCCGAGCTGGTCTCCTATCTCCTCAAGTCCTTTTTCGTGGCAACCGATGCCGAAACATTCGCGTATGATTGTGATTTCACGCTCTTTCAGCACACGGCTCAGCACGGTGTTCAGTTCGAGTGCCATAGACTCGTGATCAACAACACGGTCTGTGCGGCTGTCTTCGCCGCTCGGCATTACATCAAGCATACAGTTGTCTTCTCCGTCCTGGAATGGAGCGTCTATGCTGACATGGTGTCCGTCGGCGGCAAGTGACTGTCCGATTTTTTCCTCATCGAGTTTTGTCATTTCAGAAAGTTCTGAAACAGAAGGGTGACGTTGGTTTTCCTGTTCGAACTTGTTTATCTCGTGGTTTATTTTGTTAAGCGAACCAACTTGGTTTAATGGCAGGCGCACGATGCGACTTTGCTCTGCAATGGCCTGAAGTATGCTTTGGCGAATCCACCAAACGGCATACGAGATGAATTTAAAGCCTCGTGTCTCGTCAAATTTCTGGGCTGCCTTGATAAGACCGATATTGCCTTCGTCTATCAAGTCGGTAAGTGTGAGGCCTTGATGTTGGTATTGCTTGGCTACAGATACGACAAAACGCAGGTTGGCAGTCACGAGTTTGTTCTTTGCGCGTTCACCTTCGGGACCTCCTTTCTTTATCTGTTGTGCGAGTTCTATCTCTTCATCAATGGATATAAGTGGGGCGCGGCCTATTTCAACAAGATATTTGTCAAGTGCTTCGCTGGAACGATTGGTGATGCTTTTCTGAATCTTTAATTGTCTCATCTGTATGTTTTTACCTTAAAATGTAAGTCATTGATTATTAGGAAAGTATGCCTAATTTTACTGAAAACGCTGCAAAATTACGAAAAAAATCAATATGTTGTGTGTTAAACATTATTAAATATGGTGCTTCTCTATATATAAAGAGCCGGCAACCGCTATTGTTACATGTGGCGAAGATTACAGATCTTTTATGTATTTGGTATATTCTTCTTCAAAATTAGGGGTGAATACGCCTTTTCCGATATTGTCTGCTATTTCCTTTTTTGTCCAGAAGCGTCCGCCGTCAAGCTCTTCAGTATTTGGAGTGATAGTTCCGTCGTAGGTCATGATATTGACATAGACAAGTTCGCGCTCTTTCTTGCTGTCGTAAACATAGTGTCCGAGAGACTGGTATCGGTCTACGATGATGCCGAGTTCTTCGTTTACTTCTCTTTTGACGGCTGTGGCGATGTCTTCACCATAGTCAACGTGTCCTCCGGTTGCGGTATCCCA
>JBJFGK010000073.1:0-15187 GCA_051892655.1 Prevotella sp.
GTCCGAGTCCGCTCTTTTTCTTAATCTTTTCCCAAAGATGGTATTCAGAGGCCTTAACTTCTTCACTTTGAGGGTCTGTTTTAACCTTTACCATGATAAGATCAATTTTTTCAAGTTCCATGTCTACAATATCATCCATGATACGTTGAGCAATGGTAACATGTTTCTTGAACTTCTCATAGTCAAAGTATGCCTTGTCGGTAAATGGATTTACAACATATGAGAAAAGATTGATTGACAACAACCGGCAAGAATCATAGGGACAAAGAGGTATTTCTCCGCAAGGGTTAGTAGAAACGGTCTTGAATCCTAAATCGGCATAACAATCCGGAATGCTTTCACGTGTTATTGTGTCCCAAAAAAGAACACCTGGTTCAGCACTTTTCCAAGCATTATGAACAATTTTCTCCCACAACGAACGTGCATTAGTACTCACTTTTGTCTGAGGATTATCGCTGTCAATGGGGAATTGCTGTATGTATTCTTTGTCTTCAGTGGCACAACGCATGAATTCGTCATCAATTTTAACAGATACATTAGCACCCGTAATTTTGCCTTCTGTCATCTTTGCATCAATGAACGCCTCACTGTCCGGATGCTTTATGCTTACAGACAGCATTAATGCTCCACGTCTTCCGTCTTGTGCAACTTCACGTGTGGAGTTGCTGTAACGTTCCATAAATGGGACGAGACCGGTTGATGTTAATGCCGAGTTGTTTACAGGGGAGCCTTTGGGACGTAAATGTGACAAATCGTGTCCGACTCCGCCACGCCTTTTCATGAGTTGTACTTGCTCTTCGTCAATGCGTAATATCGCACCATAAGAGTCTGCATCTCCGTCAAGTCCTATAACGAAACAATTGGATAATGATGCAACTTGATAATGATTCCCTATCCCGGTCATAGGACTCCCGGCAGGAACAATATACTTAAAGTGGTCAAGCAATTCAAAAACGTCATGTGCTGTTAATGGGTTTGCGTATTTGTTTTCTATTCTTGCCACTTCATTTGCTATGCGCCAATGCATGTCAGCAGGACTTTTTTCATAGATGTTGCCGTAACTGTCTTTTAGGGCATATTTGTTTACCCAAACTCTTGCAGCCAATTCGTCCCCGTCAAAATAGGCCAATGAGGCCTGAAATGCTTCTTCAAAAGTGTATGTTCCGTTATTTTTCATGATTAATTATTATGCATTGTTTTTTTAACAATCAGGTTGTTAGAACGGATGCAAAACTACAAATATTTTTTTATACAAAAAAGAACTTTTAGAATATTTTATATGTGAGTTTGTATTAAAATGTTTCCAAAATGGAAAAGTTCTGTTTTGAAATAATTTGAAAAGTTTTCCAAAATGTTATACAATGATATGATGGCATGTCTTTTATGTGATTTTGTTAAACACGTTTGTTTTTTTTGTTGTATAAATCAAAGTGGAAAACTCTTTTATTATAGTGTGATATTTATTCAGATAAAAAGTATTAATTTTGCATTCGTAAAATAAAGTTTAAAGCAAGTATTCATTATTAAAGAGAAGATATTTGTGATTTATTTGTTTGATTAATAAAAATAATGACATGAAGAATATTAATAACAGACGAAGCATACGAAAGTATTCAGACAAGGAAGTAAGTGGGCAACTGTTGAATAAATTGCTTGCTGAGGCAGAGCGTACTCAAACTATGGGAAATATGCAGTTATATAGTGTGGTCGTTACACGTTCTGACGAGATGAAAGCCAAACTTGCTCCTGCACATTTTAATCAGCCTATGGTAACCAATGCTCCGGTAGTATTGACTTTTTGTGCTGATTTTAATAGAGCAACTACATGGTGTTTAAATAGGAAAGCTTCTCCCGGATATTCTAATTTTCTGTCATTTGTAAATGCGGCATCTGATGCTCTTTTATATACTCAGACATTTTGCAACTTGGCTGAAGAAGAGGGCTTGGGAGTATGTTATCTTGGTACTACGGTATATATGCCACAGATGATAATTGATATTCTGAATTTGCCAAAACTTGTGATGCCGGTTTCTACAATAACTCTTGGATGGCCTGATGAAAATCCTACGCTGACAGACCGGTTGCCTTTGTCAGCAATAATGCATGATGAGAAATATCAAGATTATACTTCGGAAGATATAGACAAATATTATTCAGCTAAGGAAGCATTGGAAGAGAACCGGGAGTTTGTTAGGATTAACGGTAAGGAAACGTTGGCGCAGATATTTACCGACATACGTTATACCCGGATAGACAATGAATCAATGTCTGCATCCATGTTGGAAACATTAAAAAATCAAGGTTTCCTTTAAAAAATATAGTGTGGTTTAATAGGTTTGGTATATAATACTAATGATATAGTTAATTTAATAGGAGGCAAACGGATTTTATTTGTTTGTCTCTAATATTTTTGCAATGTGGGTAAAGTAAACAATGTAACTACCATCAGCAATGACTTGTATCTGATTTCCTGTAGCTTCGTTTAATGTACCTTGCCACCAACTCCGGTAATTGTATGACTGCCATTTCAGACCTCTGCTTTCTATTTTATTGCATGTAAAATTGAAGATACTTACTTGTTGTCCCGCAAATGTGTTAAAAGTGCGAGTTCCGTCTGCCGGAACAAAATAACCATAGTCAGTTATCATTATTGCGTTTATCTGGAATTCTTTCAAATATCTTTCCATAAGACTCACGTTGCCTATTGTGTGATCTTCGCGTTTGCCTGTGGCTCCTAAATATGCTATGTCGCGGAATCCTTGTTTTATGCAGTGACGTGTTGCTTTTGTCAGATCGTTGTCTTCTTGTTCGTACTCCAAATGCAGTATGTCTTTGTAAATGGTTTTAAAGTTCGCAGAAAGTGAATCCCCGTCTCCTACAATAGCGTCAGGCTTGATACCATGTTCTAAACATGATTCTGCTGCTCCGTCACAACAACATACATACTTTGCACAGTTTATTATTTTATGTATTTTGTCACATCGGGGAAAATCTCCATTACCAATAATGACACATGTGTACTCTTTATTGTCTGTCATAAATCATCTTTTTCCATTTATAATATCCAGCTATGGCAATTATTACAAACAATGCATATAGTCCTGCTTTGAAGGGTATACCTTTATATATATATAATGCGCTAAGAACGATGTCAACAATTATCCAGATAATCCACTGCTCGAGATATTTTCTTGCCAGTGCCCACAAACCTATAAAACTAAGTGCGTTGGCGAAACTGTCGGTAATAGGCACATTGGAATTGGTAAAGAGGATAAGTATTTCGTATATTACAAGCCATGCAATGAGGAATGCAAATGTCGCAGGCAATATTTGTGAACGTTTGAAATGTGTTATCAGAAGCTCTTCTTTTGCGTCTTGACCTTTCTTTTTACCGAATTTCCATACTGAAAATCCATATATTGCCGCAAGTGTGTAATATACAGCCATACCAAAGTCTGCATATAATCCTGCCTTATAATAAAGGAATGTATCAATGATTGGCATTATGATGCCTACTACCCATAAATATATGCTTGCTCTGTATTCCAACCAAATATAGACAAGTCCTACTATGGTTGCCGTAATGTCAAGTGTAAGAAGAAAGTCTTTGCTGTTGATAAACTCGTCCATATCCCCTTTGATTATATCTAAAGACCCGCAACAAGACAGAAATATATATTTTTATTTTATTCCGAACTGTTGCAAGTCTTTCGATTTTAAAGTTTTAGAAGTTAAGACTCAAATGAGCCATAAAATTAAATGGCGCTGATGCAGCAAAGCCAGCTGCTTCATGATCGCGTATGCCCCATGTGTTAACGGCTGTGATTTTTCCATTTTCATTCTTGTGGTATTGAGGAGCAGCCCATCCGTTGTTGTCATATTTCTCACTGAAGATATTATACAACGAGATACCAACAGTGGCATCTTTAATGCCTGCTTTCTTTAGAGAGAAATTATATGATAAATCAATGTTTGTCGTAAAATGGCTCTTCAACTGTAAAGTCTCGTATGTAGTATCGCCATTTTCATCAGAGCATTTCATTGTTTTGAAACCTGTGTTTGTCAGGTTCTGGTCACTTACAAATCGGTTCATAATGCTTGCTTTCAGACCTTTATACATAAATGTGAACATATTGTTGGCAATGATTTTTGGTGAGAATGCCAAATCTTGTTCTCCAAGATTCTCAACGGTTTCATAATCATCAAGCAGTACGGCGATGTCTTTTACTTTGTTTTTGGAGAATGTTCCGTTTATGTCCCAACGGAACCATTTGACCGGTTGCCATGCTGCATCAAGTTCCAAACCGAGACGATAGCTGTCTTTAACATTGCGTGTCACAGCTTCTCCTATAGCGTCTATCTCTCCAGTAAGTACAAACTGGTCTTTGTAGTTCATCCAATAGATATTTGCACCAGCAGAGAAGTTCTCGCTTGTATAGCGGTATCCGACTTCAAGGTCATTGAGTCTCTCTGCATTAGGCATACTGCTTCCGGCGTTTAGGCTTGCTTCGAAGTTGTTGCGTACCGGCTCTCTGTGACTTATAGCATAGCTTGCATATATGCGGTTGTTTTTATTGATTTCGTAATTCAAACCGAATTTAGGGTTGAAGAAATCATATTTCTTGTTAAGATCGTACTCTATTCGATTGAGTGCATTCCAGTCTAAAGCATCTGCCAAACCAGTCATTTTTACTCCTATATGGCGATATTGTAAATCTATATAGCCACTTAACCCTTCCAAAAATTTGTACTCTACTTTTGCATAGATATTTGCATCAGTCTTCTTTGCATTGTTGTCATAATATTTGTGACCCGGATAGAAGATGTCAACGGGATTTTGTAGCCATGTTACCAGTCCATAATGGTCGCCGTCATACTTGTTCCATGCACCGCCAAGAGTGGCTGACAAATTATTTCGGTTGCTGTAATTCGCAGAAGCTACAAATCCATAGAAATCGTTGTCCATCTTTTTCTGTCTCACCAAATCACTTTCTCCCCATGTTTGCTCTTTATCCAATTCATATTCAAACAGTGTACGATTACTCTTGTATTGCTCGTAATATCCGGTGCCTTTGGTGTAGTGGGTTGCAACATTGAAATTCCAGCTTTGGTCAACAATCTGATTCCAAATCAATTGATATGTCTGTTGGTGGTAATTATCGGTTTGATCCTTATAATATACTTCTTTGCCGTTTTCATCTTTGTACATTTTTCCGCAAGGATTATATCTCCTTCCATAAACTGACTGTACATATTTTGATGCATAGTCCCATGCGTGATATGTCTCTTCAATGCCGTTAAAGGTAATTAATTTTACTACGGTATTATCACTAAAATATCCTCCTTGTAGGAAATAAGAATTAAGTTTTGTTGAAGCGCGGTCTATGTATCCTTTGGAACCAATATTTGACAAGCGTCCTTGAAATCCCCAGTGTCCGTCTATAAGACCTGTTCCGAAACGGAATGTCTCTTTGTGAGAATAATAGCTACCGGCAGACATATCAATACCTGCGTAAGGTTGTGTGCCTATGTTCTCGGTTTGCATATTGATAGTGGCTCCGAATGCACCAGAACCGTTTGTTGACGTTCCTACACCACGCTGTATCTGCATGCTTTGTACACTTGAGGCAAAGTCACCCATGTTTACCCAGAATACATTTGAACTTTCTGCATCGTTCATAGGTATACCGTTAGTTGTGATGTTTATACGGGAGGGATCTGTTCCACGTACTCGAATGGTTGTGTATCCTATACCGTTGCCGGCATCAGAAGTGATAGTAACAGATGGTGTAAGTGATAAAATGAACGGGATATCCTGTCCGAAATTTACACTTTGAATTTGTTTCTTGTCAAAGTTCTTATAGGCGATAGGTGTTGTTTGGGTTGCTCTGGTGGATATTACTTCCACATTCTGCAACTGCAAAGTTTTGATTGAATCAACTTTTTCAACTTTCGACTGTTTGGCAAAAGCCATGAGTGCGCAAATGAGCGCAAGAGTCAATAATAAATTTCTTTTCATTTTTGAATTAATAAATTAAATACACAAAAAGGGGTACTTTTTATGTTTAAATCCTTTTGACCTTAATTTTCACAATGATTATCGGTCTTTTATCCCTACGCCGGCATTACCCGGATCAGGTTAGAGGGTTTAATCTCAGCCCGACACACATCGGACACCCCTTAATCTACCTTTGTAAATCGTCTGCAAAATTAATATATAAATGAATAACAACCAAAAATAAAAGATAGTTTTTGATTTTGTGCACAATGTTGTCATAGTGTGCAGTATTTAAGAAAATAAAAATTAAAAAATGAAAAATAGCTCTTTTGTTTCGTATAAATATTTTGTTATGATATGAATTTAGTGTATTTTTATGGCAGCAAAACAGAAAAAGAAAGCTGCCTTTAGCCGTGAGGCTGTCTTACTAAAAGTTTAAAAAGATGTTTTTTTGATGTGGCAGCGATATTTTGACGCCTACTTCGATGGGTAAGTTTGTCTGCAATGATGTTGATACTTGATTTGGTGATGAGAATTTTTTGATGTGAGAAGGTTAATTTTAGTGTACGGACATGCTTACATTAAACATATTACCATCGGAGAATGGCAGTAAGGCGGCTCAATAGAGTCGCCTTACTTGATAGTTAAGCCCAACGAATGTCCAACATCTATTCCCGATATGCGAGTTCTGGACAAGTTCTGTTCAAAAGAGCGTGAGTCGCCTTGATTTTTGATATATTACAAATTTTTATGAGTAATATCCTATCCAGAATTTATATATATTATGAACGAAACCGGAGCTATGCGCAGGTGAAAAGTTAGGTTTAACCCAACGATTGATTAACTCATGCAAAATAGCTTCTTTATAAAATAAATAGTTTGAAAACATCTGTCACAGCTGTCAATATTCGTTATATTACTGAATATCAGCGTATTGTATATTAGTATCGGTGACAGTAGCTTTAAAAAGTTGCGATTTGAACCATGAAAAACACGTGTAGTCAACTTAAATCGTTATACTACATTGAAAGGATTAATCATATCTTAATTAGTAAAGTGTTTAGGCATGTTGTTAGCGTAATTCTCGGTATTGACATTCATAGCAGTCTTCATAGTCAATTTGGTCGGAGAAAGTATCATCCCTAACATTTCAATTAAAATCAAACACCAATATTCCTTCAAATTATTTTGGTATTTAGTTGTTGTAACCACTGTCTTTGCCTGTCTGAAACATTATAAAAAGAATATGCAAACAACAGGTTAATGATGTTTTACATATAAGGTAATATAACCCCAAACGATCTTTTGACCGATTGGAGGGTAAAAAGAGACAGCCACCGGAAGTTTTTCCGATGGCTGATATCTGTACATGTTATTTAAACATTATATAAATGGGTTTACACCCGTTTTGAATGTCTTGTCCTGATTTATAATTGTTGGAAGAAGTCATTTCCTTTGTCGTCAACAAGGATGAACGCAGGGAAGTTTTCAACGTTAATCTTCCACACGGCTTCCATGCCAAGTTCCGGATATTCAACACATTCTATGCTCTTGATACTATTCATTGACAATACTGCCGCCGGTCCTCCTATACTGCCGAGATAGAAGCCTCCATGTTTCTTGCAGGCATCTGTCACGACTTGTGTACGGTTGCCTTTGGCTATCATAATCATAGAACCTCCGTTGTCTTGGAACTCATCAACATACGGGTCCATGCGGTTTGCTGTTGTCGGTCCCATAGAACCACATGGCATACCTTCGGGTGTCTTTGCCGGTCCCGCATACAATACAGGATGATTCTTGAAATATTCGGGCAGTCCTTCACCTGCATCAAGTCTGGCTTTTAGTTTTGCGTGAGCTATATCTCTTGCCACAATGATTGTACCGTTGAGGCTGAGACGTGTAGAAACAGGGTATTTACTCAATTCTTTGCAAATGTCAGACATTGGGCGGTTAAGGTCTATGACAACAGCATTCCCCTCTCCTGCTTGTCTCATTTCTTCAGGAATCAGCTCAGATGGATTGTCATCAAGTTTTTCTATCCATATACCATTTTCGTTAATTTTGGCTTTTATATTTCTATCGGCAGAACAACTTACACCAAGACCTATTGGGCATGATGCTCCATGACGTGGCAGACGTATCACACGAATGTCGTGAGCAAAGTATTTTCCTCCAAACTGAGCTCCAAGACCTATTTTATAAGCCTCTTCAAGAAGCTGTTTCTCCAATTCGATATCACGGAAAGCTCGTCCTGTTTCATCTCCGGTAGTTGGCAGATTGTCATAATAATGGGTTGAAGCGAGCTTGACAGTTAACAGATTTTTCTCTGCTGATGTTCCTCCGATGACAAATGCAATGTGATAAGGAGGACAAGCTGCGGTACCCAAAGTCTTCATCTTTTCAACTAGGAAAGGCACAAGTGTTCCTGGATTCTGTATTCTTGCTTTTGTTTCTTGGTAGAAATAAGTCTTGTTTGCCGAACCTCCGCCTTTAACAACGCATAAGAATCGGTATTCGTTTCCTTCTGTTGCCTCGATATCAATCTGTGCAGGAAGATTGCAACGTGTATTTATCTCGTCATACATGGTAAGAGGTGCATTCTGAGAGTAGCGTAAGTTCTCCTCAGTATATGTCTTGTAAACACCTTTTGACAGAGCTTCTTCATCGCAGAAACCGGTCCAAACCTGCTGTCCTTTTTCACCATGAATGATTGCCGTACCTGTGTCTTGACAGAAAGGAAGTTTCCCTTTGCACGCAACTTCAGCATTGCGTAGGAAGGTAAGGGCTACATATTTGTCGTTGTCAGAAGCTATCGGGTCGGAAAGTATATTTGCCACTTGCTCATTGTGCGCTCTGCGTAGCAGAAAATTGACGTCGCGAAAAGCTGCGTTTGCCAACATTGTAAGTGCATCTGGACTGACTTTGAGGATTTTCTTTCCCTCAAACTCTCCGGTAGATACGCCTTCTTTGGTCAGAAGATAATACTCTGTCTCGTCTTTGCCCAACTGAAACATGGGCGCATACTTAAATTCAGGTGTTGTTGCCATATATGTTATGTTTTTTGTTTATTGTTTCCTTCTTTTATATATAATAGTGATGATTCCTGTTCATGCGTTAAATTTCGTATTTCTATGTTGCAAAAATAGCAAATATATTTGAATTAGGTCTTCGTAAAAAGAAAAACATGGTCTGTTTTATTGCTTTTCTAACGTCTATGTGAACAAAGTTAAATAAAGATGTCAATAAAATGAATTAGGAAAGAAGATAATAAGAATGGAATATATTTTGTATTTTTGTCTCGATTTTCACGTCGTCTTCATTATAGAAGACAATAAATGACTTAAATATAAATAATGATGAGTACTGTAATTTATCCGTCTCCTATTTTTGGCCCAATACATAGTCGTAGACTGGGTATTTCTCTTGGCATAAATCTGATGCCTTCTGATGGCAAAATCTGTACTTTTGATTGTCTTTATTGTGAATGTGGCTTCAATTCAGACCGTAGACCTAGGCAACGCAGACCGGAACGTTCTGAGGTTGCGATACGTTTGGAGTCGATACTCATAAAGATGTTAGCAGAGCAACGTTTACCGGATGTTATTACATTTGCAGGCAACGGTGAACCAACAGCTCATCCGGATTTTAAAGAAATTATACAAGATACCATATTGCTTAGAGATAAGTATTGTCCAAAGGCAAAAGTCTCTGTCTTAAGTAATTCTACCTTTGCAGATAAACCGACGGTGCATGAAGCCCTGATGCTGGTAGATAACAATATATTGAAACTCGATACTGTAAATCAGCAGTTCATAGAATTGATAGACAGACCTTTAAGTAAATCTTATGATGTCAGAAAAGTTATAGAAACCATGAAGTCTTTTGACGGTCATGTAATTATCCAGACAATGTTTCTTCGTGGAAGGATAGACGATCTAGATATAGACAATACAGGCGAAGACTATGTATGTGCGTGGCTTGATGCTGTAAAATATATTTGTCCGCAACAAGTAATGATCTATACCATAGATCGAGAAACGCCTGACCACAATCTTTTGAAAGCATTACCGGAACAATTGGATGCCATTCGTGACAGAGTTGTTGCTCTTGGAATACCATGTACCGCATCTTATTGATGCTAAGTGTGCATATAAAAATATAAAGGCCTCATTCTACTTTATATTATATATGAAAAACAATATTGCAGAATGAGGTCTTTATATCCCTGTCTTTATTTAAAGCACTTTCTTGTAAAGAGCTATAATGTCATCTATTGTAACGTCTCGGGGATTACCCGGAGTGCAGACGTCTGCAATAGCTTGCTCAGACAGAGCCTGAATGTCTGTCTCTTTTATGCCAAGCTCTGATAAATGTTGGGGTATGCCTACTCTTATTGCAAGAGCTTTTACTGCATCGCAAGCTGCTTGAGCGGCCTCTTCGGCTGTCATGCCGTTAGTGTCAACTCCCATTGTACGTGCAATGACACCATATTTTTCTATGCAACAAGGCATGTTGAACTCCATAATAGTTGGCAATAACAATGCATTAGCCACGCCGTGTGGTACGTCAAAAAGTGATCCCATTGGATGGGCCATACCATGTACCAATCCGAGTCCGACATTAGAAAAGGCCTGTGCTGCTATATATTGTGCAAGTGCCATGCCTTCACGCCCCTTAGGATTTTGCGGCTCTTCAACTGCAACAGGAAGATTTTCGGCAATCATCTTTATTGCTTGTAATTCATACATGTCAGACATAATCCATGCGCCTCTTGTAATATATCCTTCGATTGCATGGGTCAGTGCATCCATTCCTGTTGCCGCAGTAAGTCCTTTTGGCAATGAGTACATAAGTTCAGGGTCAACGATTGCTACAGCCGGTATGTCATTAGGATCGACGCAGACCATTTTCTTTTGATTTTCTTCATCTATAATTACATAGTTTATAGTGACTTCTGCACCGGTTCCAGCAGTTGTCGGCAGTGCTATTATTGGAACTGATTTGTTTTTTGTAGGAGCACAGCCTTCAAGAGAAACTATATCTGAAAATTCAGGGTTGGCAACAACAATACCAATACCTTTGGCTGTATCCATTGAAGATCCTCCGCCAATGGCTATTATGCAATCGGCTCCAGAAGCCTTGAATGCTTCGATACCTTGTTTTACGTTGGTTACAGTTGGGTTGGGCTTTATTTCGCTGTATATTTCGTATGCAAAGCCGGCTTCGTCAAGAACATCAGTAACCATTTTTGCAGTACCAACTTTGAGTAACCCTTTGTCAGTTGTTACTAATGCCTTGTTCAAGTTAAGGCGTGAAAGTACTTCCGGTAGTTGTTTACGGGCACCGGCACCGAAATAAGATACTTCGTTAAGAATAAATCTGTTAATCATGATTTCCAGTAATTTAATTGGTATTATAAAAATATACTAAAGTGTTTCCTTTACGATAAAGACGGTGACTCTATATAGACTTAACGACATGTATCGTTTGTCTTGGATTAGAATATTATGCGAGCAAATTTAGCAAATAATTTTTATACTCAATCATTTTATGCAGATTATTCTGTTGCTTATCTAAAGATAATTAAAAATTGATTTATGCATAACATGAAAATAAATGAATAAATCTGTCAGATATTATAACCTTTTTTGTTTTATAATTCTTTACTTTGTATAAATAAAAACAAAAAAGCCCCGATATCGCATCGGAGCATTTTCAGTCTTTTTGTGAATGTCTTAGTCTTTAGTATTAATGTAGCATGTAATTCTGAAAATCATTATTGATGTTGCAAAGATATGTCAAAAAACTTAGTTTTATCAAAAATTTAAGTTTTTGTATCAAAAAATCTACGCAAACGTTTGCGTAGAATTCGGGAACAAGAAATTTTGTCGCTCTTTAGTAAAAGCATTTAACTCTGAATAAGAGTTAAGAGAAATCATTTGTTTTGTCGTTTGTGTGAATTCGTGTATATTTGTAAAAAAATATGGAAGAGGCATTGTTGTACTCTTTTTCTTATTCACTCCATTGACTATATCGAATGAAAGAATTTGTAATATCTGATGTTAAGGCCGAGACGGCAATATTAGTAGGTCTCATAACTCAGGAACAAGATGAAGCAAAGACAAAAGAATATCTTGACGAGCTTGAATTTCTTGCAGATACGGCAGGTGCAGTTATAGTGAAGCGATTTACTCAAAAAGTTGGCGGTCCTAACCAAACCACTTATGTCGGGAAAGGGAAACTTGAAGAAATAAAGCAATATATAAAGGCTGAAGAAGATGCAGAACGTGAAATAGGAATGGTAATCTTTGATGACGAACTTTCTGCAAAGCAGATAAGGAATATTGAAGGAGAGTTGCAAGTAAAGATTCTTGACCGTACATCTCTTATACTGGATATATTTGCTATGCGTGCCCAGACAGCAAATGCGAAGACTCAGGTAGAACTGGCACAATACAGATACATGCTTCCACGTCTGCAACGATTGTGGACACATTTGGAACGACAGGGTGGTGGCAGTGGTTCCGGAGGTGGTAAGGGATCTGTGGGCTTGCGTGGTCCCGGTGAAACACAGCTAGAGATGGACCGCCGTATTATTTTGCAACGCATGTCTCTTTTAAAACAGAGACTTGCTGAAATAGACAAACAGAAAATTACTCAGCGTAAAAATCGCGGTAGAATGATACGTGTTGCACTTGTAGGATATACAAATGTAGGAAAGTCCACGATAATGAACTTGCTTTCAAAAAGTGAGGTCTTTGCAGAAAATAAACTTTTTGCCACATTAGATACAACGGTTCGTAAAGTCGTTATAGAAAATTTGCCGTTTCTTTTGGCTGATACTGTTGGTTTTATCCGTAAACTGCCTACAGATCTTGTGGATTCTTTTAAAAGTACTCTTGATGAGGTACGTGAAGCCGATTTGCTTATACATGTAGTGGATATATCACATCCTGATTTTGAAGAACAGATAAATGTTGTGGACAATACTCTTAAGGATTTAGGGTGTGCAGACAAGCCTTCCATGATTTTTTTTAATAAGGTTGATGCATATACTTGGGTAGAAAAAGAAGAGGATGATCTTACACCAAAGACGAAAGAAAATATAACTCTTTCAGAGTTGGAAAAAACTTGGATGGCTAAGTTGAATGATAGTTGTTTATTTATTTCGGCAAAAGAACGGATGAACATTGACGAGATGAGAAAAGTTCTTTATGATAAAGTGAAAGAACTACATGTACAGAAATATCCTTATAATGATTTCTTATATGAAGTTTTTGATAATTAATGATTTCAGATTATAGTGTTTTTATTTAGACATAAATGACAATGGACGATTACAGACATCTTAGTGAGGATGAGATTTGGGCATTGGAAGAAAACGGTTGCATTGCTGAAGATTGGACCAATATCGTTGTTGCAGATAATTTCAGAACCAACCATATAAGGAATGTCGCTTTTTATGGAGACGTGAGTCTTGGCGTTTTTGAGAAAGATGTGCGTGTTTCCAATGATTTTTATCGTCATTCAGGAATAAGAAATGCTACGTTAAGGAATGTTGTAATAGGAGATAATTGTCTGATTGAGAATATTGGCAACTGCATCAATAACTATATTGTAGGTAATGAGTGTTTTATATGTGATGTGTGTACTATAGAAACGACAGAGGGTGCAACTTTTGGTGAAGGAAATAATATTTGCGTGCTCAATGAAGCCGGTAGTGGAAATGTTATTCTATATAGAGGATTGACCAGTAATATTGCTGCACTCATGTTAAACTGTTCTAATGATAAAGAATTTGTGAAGTCATTAAGGACACTTATAAAAGAAGATATATCACGCCGTGTATCAGATGTGGGTAAGATAGGGGATAATGTAAGAATCATTAATACATCTGAGATAACTAATACGATGATATCTGACAATTGTGAGGTAATAGGTACCAGATTGTTAAGTGATTGCACTTTATATGCACCAAGTGGTGATAGCGTTTATATTGGCGCAGGAGTAATATGTGAAAATACCATTGTGACATCCGGTTCTGCTGTGCTTAACGGAGCTAAACTTAACAATTGTTTTGTTGGTGAATCATGCACGATAACCAATGGCTTTACTGCTGACAGTAGTTTGTTCTTTGTTAATTGTCATATGGCAAATGGAGAGGCATGTTCCTCTTTCTGTGGCCCATTTTCACAAAGTCATCATAAGAGTTCATTACTCATAGGATGCAATGTGTCTTTTTTCAATGCGGGATCTGCGACAAACTTTAGTAATCATGCTTATAAAATGGGACCGATACATTATGGTGTCTTGGAAAGGGGCTCTAAGACAGCAAGTGGCTCTCATATATTACTCCCTGCAAAAATAGGAGTGTTCTCTGTGTGCTTGGGAAAGATACAAAATCATCCCGATACGACAGCGTTTCCGTTTTCTTATATTATAGCGGAAAGAGAAAAAGTTGTGATTGTTCCGGGAAGGAACCTTGTTTCTGTAGGTCTTTTCCGTGATATTCATAAATGGCCATATAGAGATGTAAGGTCGGAACAAAGTAAACAGAGTCATATAAATTTTGATTTCTTTAATCCGTTGACAGTATATGAAATTAAAAAAGGTCTTGATACGTTGAAGAAATTGAGAGATGAAAATCCGAGCGACATTGACAGTTATGAGTATAAAGGATGTCATATAACTCGTAAAGCTTTGCTGAAAGGAATACAACTATATGATATGGCGATGCAAATATTTTTGGCTAATATCGCAGATGTTATAATGAGAACAACTTCTGCTACAGATTCTTGTAACAGATGGATAGATCTCTCAGGATTGTTTGTCTTGGAATCAGAGATTGATGTGTTAGTTTCAAAGATAAAAACCGGTATGATAGGCAGTATAACATCACTTAGCGATATTATGGAAGAATATGCGGATTGTTATGAAGAACACTTTAGAAGTTTTGCATATTATATGCTGAAAGATTATATGGGGACAGATAGGCCGGATATAATCACATTGAAATCTACGGGAAAGGATGCGGTAATGTTATGGAAAAACATGCTAAAGTTTGATGCTGAGCGTGAATATGCAATGGGTGATGTGGAAAAAAATCTTTTAGACAACATATTAGAGCAAATAGATAATGATGTAACCTATTGCTAAAAATTTGAGACTGTTGTCGCATGTATTATG
>JBJFGK010000074.1:0-15174 GCA_051892655.1 Prevotella sp.
GACAACGCCGGCAACAAGACATACGCCGGCGGCATCTTCCGGATTGTCAGATTCGGTCCTGAGATGAAACAGCCCCAACACTACGCCGTATTCTCACCCGACAGTACCCTGATGACCATTTATTGTGACACGCTTATGGCCGAGCGCGCCACTGAGAATTATTGTTGTCTTATGCCCGAGAACGGAGAGCCGGCTGCCTATTCGTTGATAGAGATACCCGTAGAAGAGGCTGTCACGGGAATGAAACGCACATCAATATTTTTTGCCGAACCCGGTCCCGTTATCTGTAAGGTTAAGGAAGTAAAGTGGGATTACTCTTTCAGCAAGGCCTACCCAAGGAATATAGATTATTGGTTCTACAACGCCATTTCGCTAAAGTCAATCAACTGTTGGAGTCTTAATACAGATAAGGTGACATCTATGAAATACACTTTTGCCAATTGCTGCTCGCTTGAAGATATGCCCACTCTCTACACGTCCAATGTGACAGACATGAACCACATGTTTCTGAACTGCGACAATCTGAACAACGTCAGATTTAACAATTTACACAACTGGATTACTGACAAGGTGACCGACATGAGTTCCATGTTCGAAGGCTGCAGAGCACTGACCGACTTCGACGCCGGCAAGATGAATACCGATAATGTGACCGACATGTCAGGCATGTTCAAAGACTGCCGTTCAATAGAGAGACTTGACCTAAGCACTATCAACACCAAGAAGGTGACCAATGCAGCGGAAATGTTTTACAGGGCATCCTCTCTGCGTTGGCTCAATCTTGGAGGCAACGACTTTGCTAATGCCGACATGACCAACGCATTCCGCCGCACGGCATCCAACTATACCGATTCGGTGTGCAGGATTTATGTCAACAACGCCTTCAACCATGAGGTGCTGACCGCCGTGCCCGGTGCCGACTATTCCATATTGGGCAACGGCAAGGTTTGTCCTGTGCTGGCTCATCTTACCGTAGGGCCCAGCCATATATACACCACCACCGGCGAGCTTGCATGCAATGTGCTTGTTGAGCGCACTTTCAATGTCGGCGAGTGGCAGACGCTCGTACTGCCGTTTGAAGTGGGTAGGGAGCAGCTTGAAACCGTCTTTGGCAAGGGAAGCCTTGTAGCGCGCATGTCAAGCTTCACCGGTGACACGCTTTATTTCAACACCGTCAGCACACTGTCCAGTCTCAAGCCCGCCATCATCAAACCGACGAAGGCTGCCGACTGGCCTATTTTTGAGGATATCAATGTCAGTCCGTTCACTCCCGGTGACGAGGACGAAACAGGTGCTAATATCTATGATCAGGTGGGCGAGGACACAACAGCTTTTTTGATTGGACTGTTGGGCGAGTCGTACCAGTCAATTTCGGCTATGACACCTTACAACACGCTCTGTCCGTCACCTTTGATGGCGCAGAAGGAGACTAACGATGTGTCGCTTTACAACACTGAGGCGTATTTCTTCATGTACACTAAGGAAGCAGAGAATTCAGAATCTGAAGAATCCCCGAGCTATAATTACAATGTTTATTATGACATTCCTATTGTGGTCAATGGCGAAGGTACAGATACAGGCATCAAGGATATAGTCAAAACACAATATACCGACACGACATCGCCCAGATATAACCTCTCCGGTCAGCGCGTTGGCAGCAGCTACAAAGGTGTTGTCATTCAGAACGGATACAAAATAGTCAGGAAATAAACAGCTTATGAAAAAGTTTTATTGCATTTTCCTTACAGCGCTGCTCGCTGTCTTGCCTTGCTCCCCACTGATGGCGCAGGATGAAGATGATGATGAAGATGATGATGAAGAATATGAAGAGGTGGACGACTTTGGCTACGTCACTTTCTCTGCCGACAGTCTGACCATGACGTTCTATTACGACACGCTGCAAGCGCAGCGTGCCGACACGGTAAGCAAAATATACACCGTGAATTACAACAACTATATTCAGACTATTTACAGGAGGTTATACAAGCCGGAATGGCATGACGACGACATCGTAAGCAAGGTAACGACCGTTCGCTTCGACTCCTCGTATGTCCATGCCCTTCCCACATTTACTAGCATGTGGTTTGACGGTTTTACCAACCTCACGAGGATAGAAGGAATTGCTAACCTCAACACCTCTGATGTCGATGATATGATGCTCATGTTCGGCAGCTGCCGGCAGTTGGCGCAGCTTGACCTCAGCCATTTCAATACGGCTGCCGTGGACTACATGGCCGGCATGTTCTATGACTGCACGTCGCTTACGCAGCTCGACCTGTCGTCGTTTGACACGCGCAATGTGAAAGATTTCCAGTGGATGTTCAAACTGTGCAGTGCTTTAAGTGGGCTCAACATCAGTACGTTTGACATCTCGGCAGGCGAGTTGCTGACCGAAATGTTCAGTGGCTGCACATCGTTCGACTCCATCGACATCAGCGGTTTCGCCTTCAAGAAAGAAGCCGCCACGCAAGGCTTGTTCAAAGGTGATAGACGTCTTAAGTTCATAAGGGCGGGCAGTCTTGACTTTGGTCGGTTGGGATCAACCGCCGACAATATGTTAGCAAGCGCCTCTGACATGTTTGCCGAAGTGGGAACGGCTGAGGCCCCGTGCGATTTGCTTGTGCACGATGACTTTAACTACGAGCCTTTCCATTACGACGACTCCACCTTATTATATAAGTATGCCGGCGGCTCGTTTACAATCAGCCGCTACGGTCCGGCTATGGCGAAACAGGAGCGCTACGCCGCCTTCACAGCCGACACGACAAAGGTGACGTTCTATTACGACACACTTCGCGCACAGCGTGTGGCCGAAGGTTTCTGTCTCGACATGCCCGACACGCCGACCGACGCCTACCGTGAAGCCATTGCCAAAGCAGACAGTGTATGGTTTCACCCCAGCTTCTACTCGGCAGTACCGCGCTCGACCGCCGGCTGGTTTGAAGGAGGCAAGAACCTGAAAAATATCGACTTGACAAACCTGCACACCGCAGAAGTGACCGACATGAGCAGGATGTTCAGCGGTTGCGAAAGCATACAATCGTTATACTTGGACAATCTCAGCACAATCAACGTTACAACCATGAAATCGTTGTTCTCGGGTTGTAAACAACTGAGGCGTTTCAACGCAAGAAATCTTGTCACATCCGAAGTCACTAACATGAATGGGATGTTCAAGGGTTGTGAGTCACTGCAGAGGATTTATTTCGATGGCAACGAATTCTACACCGGCAGAGTGACCGACATGCAGGGCATGCTGCAGGGCTGCCGCAGTTTGAAGGAGCTCGATCTCACCCGTTTCTATACGACCAACGTGAAATACGCCTCTAACTTTCTTGAGGGGGCCGATTCGCTGCGTGTCCTAAAGCTCGGACGCAACGACTTCTACAACGCTGTAACAATGCGTGATATGTTTAAGGGTGTAGGCTCAGCCTACGCCGACTCACTCTGCCAGATTTATGTAGATACGACCTTCCTTCTCAGCCGCCTTGAAGAAATATCTGCGCCCTACTACCATTGGAACAAAGGCAAATTTGTCGCGCAGGTCTATGACAAGCAAATGCAGCGCACTGAGGAATTCTGCGATAAAGACGGCACAGGCCGTGTGCTTCTGGAGCGCTATTTCGACGCCAACATATGGCAGATGCTCGCCTTGCCCTTTGCACTGAGCAGGGAGCAGGTGGACAGTGTCTTTGGTCAGGGCACACATTTGGCAAAGCTCGACAGCTTTACCGGCGACACGCTGTACTTTAAAACAGTAGAAAGAATGGAAGCCAATGTGCCAATCATCATTCGTCCCACTAAGGCCGTCGCATGGCCTGTATTCAATGGCGTGAACATTGTGCGTGACTTCACCTACAACTCGTGTGTCATTGATATAGTCGGCGACGAGATTACGGCTGAGCTTGACTGCTACTTTAGAGGATACATCATTGTACAAAAGTTCTACAACCTGCTGCAGGACTGTCCTCTTGCCGCTATGAGACCCTACGAAAACGACGTGATTGATGATGTTAAGTTCCTTTACAACACTGAGGGTTACTTCATGATCTACAACAAGAACGGCAGGGGCGATAATGATTGGGACAATTACACCTATTTACATGACGTGCCCATCATACTGCGCTCCGCCTCTGGTGAGACCACCCGTATCTCAATACCCGTCGCGGGTAAAGCCGACGCGCCCCGCTACAACCTCGCCGGCCAGCGCGTAGGCAACGACTACAAGGGTGTCGTTATTCACAATGGACGTAAATTCATTAAGAATTAGAAGAAGTGGCGCACCTGACGACCCTGTGGATTTCCAACGGATATTATCAGGTGTGCTTGTTTTCTTCAAACAAAGAGGTAATGCTTAACATTTGTGAGACTGGCGATAGCAAGCCAGTTGAAGAAGGTGGAGCCGGGAGAGATATGCAAAATATTACTTCTGGAGTAACCACAGATCTAATGTTTCTTCCTTTTTTATTCCAGGTACAATATATTGTTTCCCTGTACAAGACCTTGACTAAAGACAAAGGAGGTCAATTATTGCAGAATTTTTTGTACATAATCCCGCACTTCGTAAGACATATTGGTTTCTATAGTTGAGCAAAAGCACAATTCAGACATACTCTTCGGAAACGACTCACATATAGAGCCAAAATGTACATTTTATTATGCCAAAGCGTATTCTATACTCATAAATCACGTTTTGACATAATAATTTGCATGATTTGTCACAAATAAGTGACGCATAAATTAGCATTGTGATAACTTGTTGTTGTAATTTTGCATTACAATTAAAATATAGTTTAACTTAGGATTATCCCATCGGATTATCCTGAAAAATATTAACTGAAGACTATGAGAAACCGCTTTTCCTTGTTTTATGCCATATCAATTACGCTCATTGTGCTATTGTTGGTAATCATTTACATGTTGGTGAAACCTTGAGGCACCGCAGGTAGTAGACAGCGGGCGGCAGTAGAAAATATAATTTTTTCTTTGCCGTTATTCTGTCTTGCGTTAACTTTGCAAAAGAATAATGAAAGATGAAACACATTCAATATCTCATACTTTTTGTCTGTCTCTTTTATGGACTGCGGATAAATGCTACCGACTCGCTTGATGTAGATTTCATTGACAAATATTACGTCACCCAACCGCAGCGAGCCTATCAATTGCTTAAGCCTGCCTTTGAACGACAACAGCAGGAAGGTTGGAAAAAAACTACGCGTGAGCGTTATGAGCGTGTGGCCGGCTACGTGTGTCTGGCCAATAATTATTACGCCAAAGCCATGCGACATGCGCTTAACATAGAAGACCTTGATAAAAGCGGTAAGAATGATGAGATTCAGTTGAAGAGCTTCGAATTGCAGTGTAATGTCTTGGATGAGCTAGGGCAATATGAACAACTGACGCGTGTCTTGGCAAAAATACACGAGATTATTGAGAATCTTGACGACGATGACGTCCATTCGCGCACAAAAAAGGCTTTTTTCCAACTTTATTGTGCTTACTATAAAATCAGGGCACTCTCCAACAGCGGTGATTTTAATGGCGCGTTGCGCGAGATGAGCAATGCACGCATTATTGTTGCAAAATACCAGCAAGACCAAAATGAAAAAGTGCGTGGTAACTGTGCCATCATGCGTCATTGTCTTGATGAATTGCAAGGCAATATTTATATCGACCATGGAATGTGCGAGAAGGCTGTAAACTATATTAAAGAGCTAATAAGCGATCTCGATCGTGAGGAGCGGCGTGGTGGCGATGAAGCCACCGACAAGGCCGGTTACGACATTCACCGCATTGCGCTTTACCTCTTATTAGGGCATGCTTTGGCTGACTGTGGGCAGAAAGAAGAGAGTCTGAAGGCTGCAGATGAGGCCTACTGCCTATGGAACATTTATCCGCCAACCACCGGGACAATAGGCAGTCTGCTCGGTATTTATCTGAAAGTTGACGAAATGCCCACACAGAAGATTATTAGCGAAGCCGAAACCTTTTTCAAGAGAAACCGCAACAGTCCGTCAATGGAATTGGCTACGGTATGCAACAATTTACTTTGGCTCTATACGCGTATTGGTAAGAGAGAACAGATCGAATACATGCTAAAAGAGCAAGCACGCATCAATCAATACATCAACCGTGAGAACATGGAGTTCTACAATGTGATGAGTGAAAACAGCGCTCTTCGTATTTCTTACTATCGTCAACGAGTCCACAAAATGATGGCCGCTGGCGTGGCCGTAGCCTTAATTATTGTCATCATCGGTATGATGATTTACCGCCATCAACGCATCCGCAACAGCGAATACATTTATAAATATGTGAAGTTGGCGGCTAACAGGGTTGATACAAAGCACGTTACAAGTTCAAAAAAAGTTGAGCGCAACTTTGTTGAGCGTATCCGAGAGGTACTGTCAAAGGACAAGGCTTTCTTAAATGCTGACATTAACTATGAGCAGTTAGAACAGTCGCTGATGTTGAAACGGCGTTCTATCAATCACCAACTTTCGGAGAATTATCAGACTTCACTTAAGGAGATTGTCACAGATATGCGTCTTGAGTATGCATGCAAGTTGCTTGAGGAAACCGATTATGTGTTGGAGTTTGTAGCCAGAGAATCTGCTTTCGGTGCAGCGCGCACATTCTATCGTGCTTTTAAAAACAAGTATAACCTAACGCCCACCGAATACCGCAAACTTTCTTTGAAAAGCAAAGGAAAAGATAAGGATGAATAAATGATAATGCGGCTGTGGAAATAATCAAGATCCTTTTTTCACGGTTTGTCGGATGTACCACATTTCATATCACAATCCTTAGACAGAACTTATTTGAAAAATAACTTAAACAAAAACCGTCCATGCTTACGCAGAGACGGTTTTTATGTTATTCATGCTTGGGTCCTAATAATTCTTTTGTATGTAGCGGTAACTGCCACCAGCACCGGTGTTGATATCGATGCCACGATAGCCGTCCCAAGGGGTAAGCTGTGCATTAAGACCATAGACGAAGTTGTCACTCTGTTGCCTGCTATCGTAACTCTTAACCTCAAGGCTTGTCAAGGCTCCGCCACCTTTGGTGTAATAGAGCCACATATCCTTGCCTCCCGTATTGCTGTTGAGCGAGCCTTGATTGTTGCCAAAGCCGGAAACGGCAGTATAGTTGGCACCATTGTAGTTGAAGTCGCCTATGTGCCATCCAATAATGATATATAGGTTGGAAATGGCCTGACTGTAGGTGGTTGTCTGCTTGTAGCCTATATAGACATAATCGCCTCCCACACCACTATTTAGATCCTGCGTGATAATGCAGTAGCCACGACTTGCCAACTCGCCTTGCGCTTGACTTTCCGAGCCGGCTGCTGCTACGGCCAAGTCACAGATGTATTTGGTTTGCGTCGTGTAATCGTCATCAGAACCAGGCAGAATATCAGTGTCAAAATCAGAGCCTGTTTCTTCCATTCGATAGTTGGATGCTGTGGGACGAAAACTGTAGAGCGTGTCTCCGGTGGATGGCTTGATAAGGAAGAAAGCATAACTTGCAGAATACTCTGCCTTGTCAATGACGGCTGCAGCCAGTTCACACTGTCTCACTGCGGCCGCATCGTTTGCCTCGCTGTTGCCCTCGTTGAAGGTAACGCTTTTTAGCGACTTGGCGTTGAGATAAGTGAGGAACGTGTTCTCAATGCCCTCCATCTCACTAAGCACTTTTGTGGAGTCGCTATATCCCTTCAATACGAGGCGAGCCTGATAGGTGGATAGCGTAGCCTCTGTTTCGTCTTGATCGTCTGTAATCTGATTGTCACTTGAGCAGCTGCCCATTACGGTAAGCAACGCAAAGGCGGCAGCTACAGTGCTAATGAATAATTGATTGTACTTCATCTTGTTTTTTTGTTTATTTGTTGAATTTTGTTTCCTATATCCATTCTTTCATGGTTGTTACATTAAGGTTGCCGAAGTTTGCCTGATTATAGAGTCTCGGATGAGAGCCAATAGTGTTGGTAGTGATGCGGTAGTACAGGTCTTTAATGGTGATGGCCGAATTGGCAGTGACGGCCTCAGTCAGTGTAGAAGAGAAACGGTTGCTCATCCATATTTTGAGGCTTGCGTTATAGACGTCAGCCTTTGAGGTTTCTCGTTCATCGGCTGCGGTTATGGCCATCATGCCAGGCGTTCCTTCAATACCCTTCAATACGCTGGCCGAGAAACAAGCTTCCACAAACCATCCCATCTTTCTATAACAGCCTTTAGCACGTAGCGCTTCGGCTGTCTCTACCATCATATCGGTGGTAAAGCCCTCACTGCGGTCGCACCATACCATTTGCCCATATTCTCCGTGACCACTCCAAAAGACAAACACATTGTCATTGGCTGTAGCGTGAATAACTTGTGGCAGACGGTCACTTTGCTCGCCACAGAGTATCTTCTTTATATCAGAAGGCTGCAGTGATGAGGGATGGTAGTCGATGGTTACATCATGGTAGAGATTAGGACCGTTGGGCAAAACCCGTATATTTCCCTTGTCGGGATTGGCAGCATTGTTAGCAATATCATCCTCCATAATGAGTACGATGTGGTCATCGTCATAACCCTGACTTTTCAGTATCTGATACATATTCAGTACGTCTGCTTGTTGTCGGTAGTTTATCCATCCAAATGACGGTGCCACAAGCAAAGCCCAGCGGCTTTCCAATGCCGGATAGCTGATGTTGACATTGGTGTTGGTCACGCTGTCGGTTTGGCTTGCTTTCCAGTTCCATCCTGCCAATGCCGCATCGGTGCGCTTGCTGCCATCGGTAGAGGCAAAGTCCTGTATGACGAACTTTCCGTTATGCACCACGAAATCGATGTAAGTGGAATGCAGTACGTTGGTATAGACTGTCTTGTCGAAATCGAGCGGTCCGCTTGTACCATATATATTATAGTGTATGCCATTGTCAATGGCTTGAAATACACTGCGCATGCCGCTGTAGTCCCACGAGATAAGGTGTTGTCCGTCGTTGCTGACAATGGAACGCAAGTTTTCGTTGAGATTGTAACCTCCCTTCACCTCTTTCTCGCGCAGCGCAAATGCGATGAGCATGAGCGCATCATAGAGATTGCTTTCCTCCACAGTCGGTGTCTCGCCGTCAAACTTGGCTTTGTAGCTTACCTCGAAGCCCGACTCCGGATTGGCATACATACATACACCTGATACTCCTTCAGCAATATTGCCAAGTGCAGGCAGAGCCATGTCGTAGGCCATATCGCTCATAAGCATGGGTGTGGCGTTGGGTATGGTGGCTCGGAGGCGTGCCCCCGTCAGTACATCGGCTTGATTGGCGGGGACAAAAATGACATAATCAGAGTTGCTCTGTAAGGCTTCTGAGAGTTTTTCCTCGCATTTTCCTTCTTCGTAACGCACTACATCGTCAACGGTTAGTCCCATCTCTGTCGCCTGAAAAGCAAACCAGTCGCTGAACGTCTCGCCATAGATGTCATTGGCGGCTACAAGACGCACGCGTTTGGCCCCATAGTTGTAAGCTTTAGCCAACAGCACTTCGCACTGTGAAATGTCGCTTTCGGCCAATGCCCAAAGGAAGCCCATACTAGAGAAACCGCGTATGAGCTGGGCTGAAGAGGCAGACGGCGTAATGAGCGGTTTGCCTTTAAGTGACAGCTCGTTTGCGAGGTTATAGGTATCTACGGAGCTGTAAGGTCCAACTACTGCTACGATGCTGTTGTCGGTCACAAGCTGTTTGCCGAGTGTTTCCATGTCGTGGGCATTCTCGTCGTACCATTCAATCTCAAACCTGACACCATTGTCAAAGCCGAGTTGTGCGGCATTGAGATTGTCTGAGAACCATTGTGCCGTACGCTCATATCGCTGTTTGCTGTAGGTATCAAGCGGCATTACCACAGCCACGCGGTATGTGGTGAAAGTGGTGTTGACAGAGGGAACAAGAGCGGAATCGTCGGTACAGGAACCGAGTAACAATAGAAGAATAAGCGGCAAGAGAGAGAATATATAAGTTCCGGATAATCTGGAAAATATAGAAAATACAGTTGGTGCGTTATTTATCTTTCTCATGGTTTTCTTCTTTAGTTAGAGCTTGGGCGCGCACAGCGTCAACGGCGGCGCGCAAATTGTCGTAGCGACTGTCATCAGCCACCTTTACCTCCATATAGCCAGAAGCGAGACCGTAGCTGTAATGACGTTCAAGTTTCTGTTTGCCGCGCCAAGCACTGATGAAATTAAATACGGCGCGGTCGATGTGTTTGAGTATGGAATAGGCTACAGCATAGGAGCTTTCCTGCTGATCCACATCCATGCCGGCCGTGAAAAAATCGTTAGGATACTCGCGCGTATAACGCAATACGCCCTGACAGCTGCCGCCGGCAATAGGCAGCACCATACCATAGCGCCCGTTAAACGAATAGCACAAGCGATAGAGCGAGTCTGCCATAGCATAGCCTGTTTGGTCGTTAGCTAAAGGATACACATCAAGCCGCTTGCCTCCCGCTTCAAAGAAGCCGTCGTTAAAAGCCACATAGCAATTGATTATGGTGGCTTCGGTAGTGTTGGCAACAATGACTGCCGCACTGTCGCCCCCTTTGAGCAACGGTGTGATATAGCCCGCCGTGTAGCCTGCCCCATAGAAAGGCAGGTGAATGGTATAATAGGGCGCATGCTTGGTTTCACTCTCCAAAAGCATGACACGTGCATTGTCGCGGTCGGGTAAGCGGTCGGTTTTTGCCTTTAGATAAGCTTCATACTCGCCTGAAGCTGCAATAAGCAGGCGATGGTCGGCATCCGAATCTTTATCATCAAGCCATGCATCGAAATACTGCTCGGCCTCTTCGTACGAGGTGGGCACAATAACACGCAGCTTGATGTCGAGTTTGTTCTCACTCTGCCGCAGTCCTGAATAAATAAGGTCCGTATAACTTCTGTCGCCCACACCGTTTGCACCGGTAATGGCTGTCACCACCCACTGACCGCTCCCTGCATCAGCCTCCTCATCATCGCTGCACGAAACGAGCAGCACAGACAAGGAAATAATCAGTGCGGTAAGTCTGACGAAATTTTTCGTCAGCAGCGCATGGCAATGCCACGTGATGTATATCTTATTCATTAATCTCGTTATTCCCTCAAGTAATTTGGTTTGCGTATGGTTGTTGCAATGTATTTACGTCTGCAAAATTAATAAATACATTATTATAGTTGAAATAATTAAACTAACTTTTATGTCAAAACGTGCAAACGGTTATGCCAAAAACAGGATTTTGGCTGTTTTTGACTGTCATGCACACAAGAATTTACTATTTTATTTGTGCCACTATTGGCAATTTTTATTCGCAAGGGCAGAAATACACTACCAATAGTAAAGCATAATTACATCACATTCTATGCGCAGGTGAAAAGTTGGGTTTCATACACTATCTCTAATTTTGAGCATCAGTTGCATTTCAACATAAGAGATGTACCAATACCTGCAGATTAACCTCCTTGTTAAACAATAGTATTATTTTATTAAGCAATTGATTTACTCGGAAATTAATCCATGCAAAATAACTTCTCATTAAAATAAAAAGTTTGAAAACATCTGTCACTGTCACAGTTGTTCGTTATCTTATTGTTTATCAGTATATTATAAATTTGAAACTGTGACAGTAGCTTAAAAAGACGTCGATTAGCCCCATAAAAAACACGTTTTTTTGAATAGATGGGGGACTTTTTTCGTACTTATTTATTTTAAAATCCGTGAATCTGTGTTGATTTTGGATACTTTTGAGGTTTAATATTTTACGTTTTTGTTGTTATATTTAGCATGAATTACTATTAGTCTGAAAGGTTACACATCAGTAACACTATGTTTAGCACATGAAAGTATCATAGTTGATAATAGCCGTGATTATCTTAAGGGTGGAAAACTATAACGCAAATTGATTGGTTTGTTTATCGCTATGTTGTAGCAATGTAAAGTTCTTGTTTTCGTTTTGGCTTGCGCAGTCGTTTATGTGCGTTAACAGTTGTATCTTATAGTGGCAAGTGTTTTTGTCTTTTTTATTGTTTAAAATATAAAAATACATTGTTTTGTAATTTTTATTCAATAAAAAGTGACATTTAGACATAAAATAACAAAAAAAGTAACTATTTGTTTGTAGGAATATATTTTTTATATATCTTTGCAAACCGAAAGAAATAGACAAACCTCTGAAGCTGTTTATTAAAAACTATATCGTCAGATAAGCATAAAGCTTTCCGATAAGTTGATTGATACATGAAGAGGTACAAACGGAGGAAATGGCGATTTCAATCTCCGCAACCGATAAAAAAGAAAGATATTCATATTATACAACCAAATAAAAGAAATAGAGAAATGAATGCAGCAAAAGTTGTAGAAGATCTCAAAATGAGATTTCCAAATGAGCCTGAGTATATTCAGGCTGTTAGTCAGGTATTAGGTACAATTGAGGAAGAGTACAACAAACATCCGGAGTTTGACAGAGCCAATCTTATCGAGCGTCTTTGCATTCCTGATCGTGTTATCGAGTTCCGTGTGTCATGGGTGGATGACAAGGGTAACGTTCAGACCAACATGGGTTACCGTGTACAGCACAACAACGTGATAGGTCCGTACAAGGGAGGTTTACGTTTCCATAAGTCTGTTAATCTCGGTATTTTGAAGTTCCTTGCTTTTGAGCAGACATTCAAGAATTCTCTTACCACTCTTCCTATGGGTGGAGCCAAAGGCGGTTCAGACTTCTCTCCGCGCGGCAAGAGTGACGCTGAAGTGATGCGTTTCTGCCAAGCTTTTATGACCGAACTCTATCGTCATATCGGTCCTGACGTGGATGTTCCTGCAGGAGATATCGGTGTTGGCGGTCGTGAAGTGGCTTATATGTTCGGTATGTATAAGAAACTCACACACGAATGGAGTGGTATTCTTACCGGTAAGGGCATACAGTTCGGAGGTTCACTCATCCGTCCTGAGGCTACAGGTTATGGTAATGTGTATTTCCTCGTCAATATGCTTAAGACCCGCAACATAGACATTAAGGGCAAGACCGTTCTTGTCAGCGGTTCAGGTAACGTGGCTCAGTACACCATAGAGAAGTGTATCGAACTTGGAGCAAAGGTTGTTACATGTTCAGACTCAGACGGCTATATCTATGATCCCGACGGTATAACACGCGAGAAACTCGACTACATAATGGAACTTAAGAATGTAGAGCGCGGACGTATTCGTGAGTATGCCGAGAAATATGGTGTCAAGTATGTTGAAGGTGCAAAGCCTTGGTTTGAAAAGGCAGACATCGCCCTTCCTTCGGCTACACAGAACGAGATTAATGAAGAGGCAGCAAAAGCTCTTATTGCCAATGGCGTATTTGCAGTCAGCGAGGGAGCTAACATGCCTTCCACACCTGAGGCTATCAAAGTGTTCCAAGAAGCCAAGATACTCTACTCTCCGGGTAAGGCAGCTAATGCCGGTGGTGTAGCAGTATCAGGTCTAGAGATGAGTCAGAACTCTGAGCGCCTTAGCTGGAGCCGTGAGGAAGTTGATGCCAAGTTGCACGGTATCATGAATGATATCCATGACAACTGTGTCAAATATGGTACAGAAGAAGACGGATATATCAACTATGTTAAAGGTGCTAACGTTGCCGGCTTCCTCAAAGTTGCCAAAGGTATGATGGCTCAGGGTATAGTATAATTAGTATATACGGTTGCATGACAACCACCTTATTATATTATATATAAAAACAAACAGGCGGATAAATGTCCGCCTGTTTGTTTTTATGTTCGGCTTTATGCTTATGTCCGTTGTTTTTACAGTTCTGTGTATTCCAATCCGAAGACATCAGCCACCGCCTTGTAAGTAACCTTGCCCTCGACAATGTTGAGGCCTTTGCGCAGAGCCTCATCATCACGGCAAGCCTGTTGCCAGCCTTTGTCGGCAAGAGCCAGAGCATATTTCAGTGTGGCATTTGTAAGTGCTGTTGTAGATGTATTTGGCACAGCACCCGGAATGTTTGCTACGGCATAATGTATGATTCCGTCAACTTCGTACACCGGTTCGCTATGTGTCGTCGGGTGTGACGTCTCGAAACATCCGCCTTGATCAATGGCAACATCCACCAATACAGAACCCGGCTCCATTAGTTTCAGCATGTCACGTGTGATGAGATGAGGAGCCTTGTCGCCCGGAATGAGTACCGAACCTATAACTATATCTGTGTCGGGCAGCTCTTTCTTTATGTTATGTGCAGAAGAATATAGCGTATCTACGTTAGGCGGCATGCTTACTGACAGTTCGCGCAGTCTTGGCAACGAGATATCTGTTATCACTACGTTGGCACCCATGCCGGCAGCAACACGTGCAGCAGCTTGTCCTACAATGCCACCGCCCAACACAAGCACCTTTACAGGCTTGACACCGGGCACTCCGCATATCAGTTTTCCTTTTCCTCCTTTTGTCTTCTGCAAGAAATAGGCACCGTTGATAGTTGCCATACGTCCCGCCACCTCGCTCATAGGTATAAGCAAAGGCAATGCTCCGTGTGATGTCTGCACCGTTTCGTATGCCAGACATACGCCGCCGCTCTTTATCATCGCATCGGTAAGAGCTTTGTCACAGGCAAAATGGAAATAGGTAAACAGCAGCTGACCTTTTCTAACCAGCGGGTATTCGGGTTCTATAGGCTCTTTTACCTTTATTATCATGTCTGCCGTAGCATATACATCTTCTATTGTTGGAAGAATGGCAGCACCGGCTGCCACATAGTCGGCATCGGCAAATCCGCTTCCTTCTCCGGCTGTCTTCTGTACGAATACCTCATGTCCGTGTCTCACTAATTCAGCGACACCTGCGGGAGTCATGCCCACACGGTTTTCGTTGTTTTTGATTTCTTTTGGAATACCGATCTTCATAGTAATGTGTTTTTATAGGTTAACAATGCAAATATAGATTTTTTCATTAATAGCGCAATGCGTTTGAACTTGTTTTTTTGCATAAAAATATTATTTTTTTTCTTTTTATACACGTCTGCATGGATTTTATGTCCGCAGGGATTTGGCTTCGCCTTCCTCCTTGCAAGGCATGGATTTTATGTCCGCAGGGATTTGTAATCCGTGCGGAAAGCTTGTGCGGATTTGACATTCGTCTTCCTCCTCCTTGCAAGGCATAGTGCAAACAAGTTT
>JBJFGK010000075.1:0-15142 GCA_051892655.1 Prevotella sp.
ATCGGGGAGGTGACAATGGGCATGAACAATGCCATACGCGCCTCGCTCATCATCCTTTGCATATCCATCGGCGTGGCGATACCCAACATCTTCTTCCGCAGCATGACATTCCCGAAAAGGCAGCAAAAGCTGCTTGACATGCTCATTGAACGAAGGAAGCGGCACGGCATGTTTGTGGACATGAACAAAATGGTATAAACAGGATTATCTAATACATAAATACCTCAGTTCGAGATAATTAATGTAACCATCAATGACATGCAAAAGAACAAAGAGCAGATTGTACACTCACGCCATAGGTCTGTAAACAATTTTATCATGAACCTTATTTCTGTCTTGGGAGCATATTGCTTCTATGACAACAAGTCTTAGGCTTTGCAAGGATACTGCATTGAAGAATAAAAACAGCTTTCATTGTTCTAAAAAAAGAAGTGACTCTTGCGAATTATTTGTATATAGTCCATACTTAATGGCAGTGAAGAAAACTTGTGCAAAAGTTTTCATATACGACAAATCGCAACCTTATCCCGAACCGGGATATATTTTGAATATATAAAATCTTATTTGGTTGCTAATCAATATTTTATGTGTTTTTAATGTTCATGTATGAATAAAAGAAAAATAACAATGAATAATTAAAATAATATGCCAAAGATAACAGTTCATGATACGGAAATTGACTTTACAAAAATAAACGGAGGATATTTTATATGATTAAGGCAAAAAATAGCAAATTCTTTGTTACGGATTGACTGCGCAATAGGAAACAACAGGCAAATATTATAAATACAAATGAATGTGATGTGCTTAACATGCAATGTTTGGCTGACGGCAATACAATGGAGAGAAGATAATAATGACAAGAAAGGGATAACATAATAACATAAAATCCTATTAAGAACAGACACACTGCAAATAAATAAAGAACCTTAAAACCACAAATATAAATTAAAATGGATGAATATATTTCGCCAAATAAGAGAATATATTATCACAGTTTTTGCTATTTTTGCAGATATAATTATCAAAAAATACATTCAGCCACCAATGGTCGCTGTAATTAATGTCAACTACATTCAACTAATTAATGTAGTATTAATATGGAAAAGAAACGCTTGATTATTGCCATAGGAAGTAACTACGAGCAGGAAATAAACATGAACAAAGCCTCAACTATGCTTAAGATGTTATTTTCCGGAAATATTTGTTTTACAAAAAATATATGGACAGATCCTATTGGCATAAAATCTGACCGATTTCTTAACTGTATTGCGATGACATATTCTTGCTTAACACCGGAAGAAATATGTGACAAATTAAAAACTATAGAGTCTTCATGTGGAAGCAACGAGAAAGAAAGACGACAAAATATTGTCAGAATGGACATTGATATTCTAATGTATGGAACAGAGAAATATCATACAAAAGACTGGGAACGTCTATATATAAAAGAACTTATTAAAGAATTAAAAAAGTATGTATATGATTAATGAAAAAATGAGAAAAGCTATTAACTTTTTAGCAACAGCAGTATTGTTAACGTGCAGTCTTACAACTGTTTATGCACAAGAGTTTAATGAATACTTCACAGAGCGGACATTACGCATAGACTATATATTCAGTGGCAATACAAACAAGCAGTCTATCAGTGTTGACAAGCTAAATGTAATTCCCGGTTGGTATGGCAAAAGACAACATCCGGCGGAAGTTCCGATTGAAGGTAACGGACAGATTATTGTAAGACCGCATGGCAAGCAAGAAGTAATTTACAGAAACTCATTCTCAACACTATTTCAAGAATGGTTATCGTATGATGAAGCCAAGAGCATAACAAAATCATTTGAAAACGTCTTTCTCATACCTATGCCGAAAGACAGCGTAGATGTAACCATCGAACTCTACAACAACAGACGCGAGACGGTAACTTCATTAACGCATATTGTATTTCCCCAAGACATATTGATAAGACATATCGGTGAAAATGATGTCACTCCATATAAAGTCTTACAGAGAGCGCAAGACACGACAAAATGTATCAATATTGCATTTGTGGCGGAAGGTTACAAACAAGGAGAAATGCCGGTCTTTATCAATGACGCTAATGAAGCCATAGAGGCATTGTTCGCACATGAACCATTTAAAGCTACACGTAAAAATTTTAATATTGTTGCCGTTGAATCACCATCCAAAGAAAGCGGTACAAGCATTCCGTCGAAAGGTATATGGAAAAACACTGTTCTCGGTTCGCATTTTGATACATTTTACAGCAACAGATATCTTACAACACTCAATTTAAAAGACCTTCACGATGTTTTGGCAGGAATTCCCTACGAGCATATTATAATATTAGTAAATACAGATGAATACGGTGGTGGCGGCATTCTCAATTCATACGTACTATCCATGACACATCACAAGATGTACAAGCCGGTAGTGGTTCATGAGTTTGGACACAGTTTTGCCGGTCTTGCCGATGAATACGCATACGATGAAGAACCCATTCCTATGTATCCCCATGACATTGAACCATGGGAACAGAACATCACTACTCTTGTCAATTTCAAAGACAAATGGGAGAACCTCATAAAAAAAGGCACACCTGTCCCTACCCCGTTAAGCAAAGACAACAATACCATAAGAACCAGAGTCGGATTGTTTGAAGGTGCGGGATATAGCACCAAAGGAGTGTACAGAGGAACGCAAGACTGCCGTATGCGAACTAACGGTAATCCAGAATTTTGTCCCATATGCCAACAAGCCATAACCAAACTAATTGACTTTTACATAAAGTGAGAATTGTTGTTTTCATACTGACACTCTTTTACACGGTAAATATATGTGCCGTGCGACAGAATGACATGAGCGATTCGCAAAAATTGGCGCGAGCTCTTGAATATGTCAGAGGAGGTAAGTTTAATGAGGCACTACCGCTGTTGTCAAACCTCAATGGCAAATATCGACTGAACCCACGCTATAAAGCTTATTTGGGTTTATGTTACTACCATGAATGGAAATATCAAGAAGCATGCGCAGTAATTGACAGTGTGCTGACAGAGATTGAAGTTTTTGCGCCGCATGAGCGTAGCGTTTATTACCACGCATCGGCAGAAAGTCATTTTGCTTTGGGAGAATACAAGAGGGCGATTCCTCTATATGAAATGATGATTAACGTGTGTTATGACATTGAAAAAGGTGACGCTCTATACCGACTTGGTTTTTGCTATATGTTTGAAGGACGTAATGACACGGCAGCGGAATATTTTAAATCAGCTCTCTGTTATTACAACAAATATATTGATCAGGAAAGAAAATCAAGAATTATCCAAATCGAGAAAATGGTAAAAGGACTTGAAACAAAGGTAAACACAAACACAAACGAAAACGAAAACGAAAAGCTAATCGGGAAGGAAAACAAAAACGATTAGGCTTCTAACCTAATCGTTTTTTTGTTTGTTTATTTATAAGTATTTGCTGTCTGTTGTCTAATAGTCTGCAACCTCATAACGGTCACCTGTGCTTGATATAATATCACGCGCTACATTGTCAGGATAACCGGGACGAATGACCCTTGCGCCTATTCCCGTTTTTGTCTTTAAGAATTTGCCGTTTTCTTCAGGCTTTATTATCATGTCATTATATTTAACTATCAGATATATGGCAAGTTGTTTCCAACGATCAAGCATCTGCTGCGCCTTTTTGCAACTATAATCATTAAGATATTCAACGGCATTTGTTTCGCTTACAGAATAAAGTCGCAACGCCTCCAGTTCTATTTCCGCCTGCTGATTTAAATAACTGTTATCAAGAGAATCTCTTACTTCTTTCAAAGAACCGAACATCTGTGAATAACGCGGATATACCATATTGCTGACCCAATTGCAAACCCAATATGCGTTTTTGTCGCTGAAAGTCAAGGCGTCTGCTCCCGGCGTGTTGTAACATTCAGGCTGAATTGTATTTCCACAATATACCGGAGTATAAGGAGCCATATTGCCGTCATCATTGGCAAACCATAACACACCACCTATCTGTCTCGGCAACCACGAACGCAGCTGTGCCACATATGAGAAACCCGACTGCTGTGTGGAGATTGGTCGTTCATTAAAATATTTTTTACCATCAACAGTATATGTCAGTGGTGTAGGACGATACGGCATATTCCATACGCCTTTCCCCGGATCATTGTCAAGAGAAAGCGGAGTTCCCTCATAATGGTCACGCATACATTCACGTATATCAGCAAGACTAACTTTTTTATCGGGTACTATCCAAAGGGGCATAGGTTCCGCATCTTTGTCTTTGCCCATAGCATAAGGCAAATAGCACTCCATATCTGATGAGAAATGATTGAAAAAACTCCATACGCGGGCTTCACAGAAACGTCTTCCTGGGAAATCGGGATAAGCATACGTTTCACAGAAACTGAAGTCTTTATCACTGCCATTATACCAACCTTTCTCTCTCGCAAAGTTTATACAATCTTTGGAATACATAACATTCTTGCGGTCTTTCTGATTAAAAGTACGTATGCGGCTTTGATTGGCATGTGCACAAATAGCATTATCGGGTATGCGCAAAGCTACCCACACAACACCTTTTGAGCCCGGACCCTTACCCATCATCTCCATTATCCATGCTTCGTTAGGGTCACAAATGGTAAAAGTCTCTCCTTCGGAACAAAATCCATAAGTTTCAGCAAGGGTAGTCATTACCTTAATTGCCTCACGAGCAGTCTTGGAGCGTTGTAAAGCTATATAGATAAGTGAACCGTAATCAAGAATACCGGTGGTATCCACCATTTCTTCTCTGCCTCCGAATGTTGTTTCGCCTATAGAGACTTGATATTCATTGATATTTCCTATTACGTTATAGGTTATCTCGGCTTCAGGTATTTGTCCGTGATACTCATGTGTGTCCCAATCATAAACAGGTCGCATGGCTCCTTTTGCATGTCGGCCTGCCGGATAATGGCAAAGTCCTATAAACATGCCATAGTCATCTGCACTATAAGTGCAAAAAACAGAACCGTCTGCACTTGCATTTTTGCCCACAATAAGATTGGTACATGCACTTGAAGGTACACAAGTTATAAGTACCAACATCATAATTGATAAAAAGATTCTTTTCATAATATTCTTGTTATTTTTCCATTATCAAACTATTTTCTTTATACAGACTATTTTACTTTGCGGTTTACATATTCAAACTTTGTCTATCATCTCCGAAACTTGATATATCAACAGATGCAAAAACAATAAATCAGTATTTGAATGTCGTTTGTATCACCCGTCTGTTTCCGACATTGTCTGTTGCTTCTACTCTTAACAATCTGTTCTTGCCTTGTCGTTTTATCGGAGTATCCGACAATTTGCAGACAAAGACGTTTGATTTGTCAGTTTTATCAAATACCACATACTGCCCGTCAACATATCCCCATACTCCTGCTGAACCGCTTGCGTTATCAGATACAGCAAAACGAATAACACCATTGCCACACTGCAGTCCGGAAACTGTAGGTGGCACATCATCATAGGATATTTCATAGCGTGCGCCAAGTTCTTTTATTGTTGACGTCACCCAACCGTCTTCATACTTGCCACCCAAAAACGTACCCGTTCCACCGTTGGTTGATATATACAATTTTGACGTATCCTTTACCTTACCTTTAAGTTTCAAAGATAATTTAGCACTGCCAAACAGTGGGTATGACTGGGGATAAAAAGTCCATGCGTCTGATAGAGATGTCAAGCCTGACATACGTTGAGGTCGCAATGATACATTATCGGGAAGAAGACCCGGATTAATGGCAAGCATTACACCCGGTCTCTGCATCACACTATAACGATCATATCGCATATGTGAACTTACTCTATTACGCATTACGGGGCGTATCGATTGTCTTACTCCCCTTACCGTAAATGAATATTCCCTATAATTACCAAATATGTCTGATACATGATAAACCAAATGATAATCACGTTCTTTGTCAAAAGTAACAATTCCCCTACCCTCACCGTAATGTAATACAGGGAGCATATTTCCCGGTTCTGCAAAAGATTTAAGATACCACAGATGTGTACGGCAGTAATGTTCATAGTCTCCCCATGAATTAACCATTCGATTATATTTTGCCGGTATGCTGTCAACACAACTGCTGAACACAACTTTACCATCTACACTAAGCGTACATCGTTTAATGCCCAAAATGCCAAAGCTTTCGTCCATATAGTCATTTGCCCATATACCGAAACCTACCTTTCCCCAAGCCGTAAACTGACGCGACAGAGATGCAGAAGCAAATCCGTAAGACTGCTTGTTAGACGAACCGCAAAACACACCTTGCCCAATTACAGGATAAGCCATGAAGGAATGGGCTATCGGTTTAGTTGTATCGGTGATATTATCTTTAAGATTACAAAGCGGATCTATAAAGCTCCATGTCCTTGTATCGTGAAATTCAAGATGCAGATGAGGGGCTTTGCTCGCTCCTGTATTTCCACTTACGGCTATAAGCTGCCGTTCTGCCACAGGATAGTCCGTTGGTTTGAGATATACATCCGCAATATGGTTGCGATGCTGATATTGCCACTTGCGCACAATTGCCGCAAGCTGGGGTGTGAATTTCTTAAGATGACAATAAACAGATGTTATTCCATTGGGATGACGCACATATACCGCATTTCCAAATCCATACATTCCGACAGTAACACGACATACATAACCATCAGCTACAGAGAAGACCGGTTTGCCTTCCACTTGTCCTGTACGAACATCAATGCCTCCATGAAAATGGTTGGGACGCGGTTCGCCGAAATTACCAGCCAAAGAATATTTATAATTTACCGGCGAACTGAACGACAATTGTGCAACAAGAAAGAAAGAGTATATTATACCCACAGATTTATTATATGTTTATCTTTTATTATAAAATAATACCTCATTCCACACAATATTAAATATATTGATTATGGGATGAGGCTTTATGTTTGTCAGCATGCCTTAAAGCTCATGTCAAGGCCTTTTACAGAGTGTGTAAGAGCACCTACCGATATATAGTCCACCCCACACTCGGCATATTGACGTATTGTTTCAAATGTCAGACCGCCACTTGATTCTGTTTCAAATCTGCCGTTAATCAGTTCAACAGCCTTACGCGTATTTTCCACCGAGAAGTTATCCAACATGATACGGTCTACTCCTCCGCAGTCGAGTACCTGCTGAAGCTCATCAAAATTTCTAACTTCTATTTCTATTTTCAGGTCAAGCGACTTCTCTTTCAGATAGTCATGACAACGTTCAATGGCATTTCTTATACCTCCGGCAAAGTCTACGTGATTGTCTTTAAGGAGTATCATATCAAATAGTCCGATACGGTGATTGACTCCTCCACCTATCTTGACAGCCTGTTTTTCAAGCATTCTCATTCCGGGAGTTGTTTTTCTCGTATCAAGTATGCGTGTATGGGTACCCTCAAGACGCTCTACATACTTGTGCGTCATAGTGGCTATACCGCTCATACGCTGCATGATGTTAAGCATCAAGCGTTCTGTCTGTAACAAAGAGCGTATCTTTCCTGTTACTATCATCGCAACATCACCTTTCCTGACAGCCGCTCCGTCATTGATAAGAACTTCAACTTGCAGCGTATTGTCAAAACGCGAGAAAACCTTTTTGGCAACTTCCACTCCTGCCAAGATACCGTCTTCTTTAATAAGCAGACGGGACTTGCCCTCCGCATCTTCAGGTATACAACACAGTGTAGTATGGTCACCATCGCCTATATCTTCGACAAAAGACAAATCAATAAGCCTGTCTTCTAATTCGTCAACCGAGTACATAAGTATTATTTATTATGTTTTATTCTGATATTACAAATATATGCCAAGACCAACTCTCAATCCTATCTTGGAATAGTCTGAATGTCTCCTGAATGACTGATCATAGTATATGGCGGGTTCTATTGTAACTGTCTTGTTAAGGAAAAAAGCATAACCCATTTCAAGACCCGGCATCAAATCGTTATAATTATGGTTGGCATGTATCAGTTTGGCATTGAGTCCAAGATAAAGACCGTTTTCTATCACATAAAAACGCCCTCCGACACCGACAGAAGCATATCCAGCTACATCGTCATTGCCTGAATGCATAAAGCTGGCCTGTGCCGTTACCATCCAATTGTCATAAATAAGATAACCGCCTTTGGCTTCAAGACCGAAATTAAGATCATCCGAACCACTGTAACTAAGGTTCAGACCTGTTAAAGAAGCACCGACATAATACTTACCTTGCTCAAACTGAGCATAACCGGCAACGGTCGCTGAAAGGACCAGAAGCAACATGATGACCTTTTTCATAATTTTTCCTTTTTGTTAATTAATAATATAATCTATTTTCATTGAAATCCATACAACCTCCAACCTATACTGGAAGCAAAGTCATACAGACTATTTCTTATTTCTGCGCTTTAATTCTATACTCCGCCATATCCCAAATAGAATTAAGGACAACAAAGCTACGCTTAATGCTACGATATAACCGATAACTGAAGATAATGCAAACGCATTTTCAGATACGAGCAAAAACGAGACACATACAGAAGTCATGAATATTGCAGGAAGCAATGTCACGACATAAGCCTTTCCCTTCTTAAAGAGATAAACAGTCAGCATCCATAATGTAAACACGGCAAGAGTCTGATTAGCCCAACCGAAATAGCTCCATATAACGCTAAATCCGTCTTTATCGGAAATATTGAACCACAACAATCCTAACGTTGCTGCAAACAGAGGGATTGAAATATAAAGTCTCTTTATCTTAGACCTTTGTTCCAAATTGACAAAATCGGCTATTATCAATCGTGCACTTCTCAACGCCGTATCACCGCTTGTTATAGGGGCTGCAACAACACCCATCAATGCAAGAAAGCCACCTATAACTCCAAGCCAGCCTGTGGATACTTCTGTTACGACCTCCGGTGCCTGCAAAGTAAGAGGTAGTCCCAACTCTTGTGCCGCATTCCCATAAAAGAAATACATAGATACGGTTGCCCATATCAACGCTACACAGCCTTCAGTTATCATCGCACCATAAAACAACGGACGTCCCTGCTTCTCGTTTTTAATGCATCTTGCCATTAACGGGCTTTGGGTGGCATGAAAACCACTTATTGCTCCGCAGGCAATAGTAATAAACAAACACGGGAATATCGTACCTGCACCCGGATTCATATTAGATACACCTTCGGTAAAAAGCTCCGGCAACTGTGGCCATTTGATAAAAAGAACTACCATCAATGCCAAAGCCATAAAAAGCATGGAGAATGCAAACAGCGGATATATTCTGCCTATAATCTTGTCAATAGGCAACATTGTGGCAATAAAATAATAAACAAATATAATGATACACCAAACATATACCCAGCTGATAGAATCTCCACAAAGACTACCTAAAATAAGAGCCGGACTATACACAAACACAGCACCAACCATCACCAACAGAAAGATGGAAAATACCAACATCACTATTTTTACTTTGTGGCCGAGATACTTACCTATAAGCTCGGGAAGTCCGGCACCATCGTTGCGCATGGACAACATGCCGCTCAAATAGTCATGTACAGCACCGGCAAAGATACAACCCAATACAATCCAAATATAAGCAGACGGCCCGAACTTGGCTCCCAATATGGCTCCGAACACAGGTCCTGTACCGGCAATATTGAGAAACTGTATCATAAATATCTTCCAACCCGGCAACACAATAAAATCAACACCGTCTGCATGACTGACTGCAGGCGTGACTCTGTCATCAGGTGAGAATATACGCTCTACCAATTTACCATATACAACATACCCTAAAACAAGAGCCAACAAACTTATTAAAAAAGTAATCATCTAAAAATAATTTTTATTCAAGCAAGTGGAAACATAACACCATCTGCAAATTGTTATGCAAAAATACAACAATTATTTTACTAACCAAAAGTTTGTAACGTCTATTGTTTCTATAATCATAGTATTAAGACACCGTAAATATCATGTTTAGCAAGCATAAACATGGTAGTTACGAACAACATCTATGGCAGATACGACAGAAAATAAATATATTTGACAAAGTATATCATAAAGCTTTAAAATCCTAATATTTTCAACCGTAATAGAAAAGTTTGGTCTCATTTTATCATGGAATCAAGATTTAATACTACTTTTGCATGGAAAAAAGAATTTATGAACACAAACAATGACAACACAATATGCGCTATTGCAACCCCGACAGGAGGTGCAATAGGCATAATACGCATTTCCGGCAAAGATGCAATAAACATCACGGACAAAATATTCCGCACAATGTCTGGACGAAAGCTTGCAGATGCCAAACCTAATACCGTTCACTACGGATGCATCATAGACAACAACGACAACACAACCATAGATGAAGTATTGGCAAGCATTTTCAAAGCACCACACTCATACACTGGCGAGGACTCTGTGGAAATAAGTTGTCATGGTTCAAAGTTTATATTAAAGCAAACACTCCAACTACTTATAAAACAAGGATGTAGGCAGGCTTTACCCGGAGAGTTTACACAACGTGCTTTCATTAATGGCAAAATGGATCTGAGTCAAGCAGAAGCAGTGGCAGATCTCATAGCATCGACAAACAGCACAACACACCGTATCGCTATGGGACAACTGCGGGGAAACTTCTCAAACGATTTGTCGAAGTTACGTGAACAACTGCTCAAACTCACGTCATTGCTTGAATTGGAATTGGACTTTTCCGACCATGAAGACTTGGAATTTGCAGACCGGACACAACTAATGGAGCTTACTGAAACCATTGATACAAAAATAACAGAACTTGCCAGTTCATTCGAAACAGGCAAAGCCATAAAAGAAGGTATTCCCGTCGCTATCATAGGTAAAACAAACGTAGGCAAAAGCACTCTGTTAAACATACTCGTTGGGGAGAATAGAGCAATAGTAAGCGACATTCACGGCACAACACGAGATGTCATAGAAGACACGACAGACATAAACGGCATAACATTCAGATTTATAGATACTGCCGGAATACGCAACACAACAAACAAAATAGAAAAAATAGGCATAGAACTGACCTATAAAAAGATTGCAGAATCAACAGTTGTATTGTGGATACTTGACGAAATGCCAACAGACATTGAGATAAAGGAGATGTTAGACCAATGCCAAAACAAGAAACTCATCATCATCAATAATAAAATTGACATAAACGATATATCATCCCAGCTAAAAGAAAAAATTAAGAACACGGCAATAATTGGCATAAGTGCACAAAAAGACATTAACATCCAAACACTGAGAAACACCATTTACGACATCACAGACATACCGGAAATAAAAGAAAACAATACAATAGTAACATCCATAAGGCACTTTGAAGCACTTACCATCGCTCATGAAGCAATATCAAAAGTTATTGAAGGCATGAACAACCAACTGCCAACAGATTTGCTAACCATTGATTTGCGTACATGCCTACACAGCCTCGCAGAAATTACAGGAGGAGAAATAAACCCCGATGAAACACTCGCAAATATATTCAAACACTTCTGCGTGGGCAAATAGGTATTAAGAAAAATATGAATATACATCAAATCACATTTAGTCCCACAGGAGGAACTCGACGAGTGAGCGAAGTCCTTTGCCAAGTCATGGGAATAGAGAGTGTAGTTACAGATTTATGCGTCAAAGCTGCAGAAATCCATTTGCCTAATATTAACGGTGAAGACTTGGCTGTAATTGCCATGCCTGTCTTTGCAGGACGTGTGCCGCCATTGGCTATGGAACGTCTGCGGATGATAAATCCACAAGGGGCGAAATGTGTGGTGGTAGCTGTTTTTGGTAACCGTGCCTACGATGATGCATTGCTGGAGATGCAGGATATGGTTACAAAGATGGGCTTCCGGGTAATTGCTGCAATAGGTGCAGTTGCCGAGCATAGCATCATCCGGAAATACGGACAAGGGCGACCCGATGCCGATGACGAGCAGATGCTCAGACAGTTCGGTTCAAACATCATGCACAAGGCAGAGGAAGACAACTTCACGATGCCACAGGTGTCAGGCAATCGTCCTTACAAACAAGTTGGCAAGGTGCCACAACCGAAAGGAAGACGTGGCTGCAATCGTTGTGGTATGTGTGCTAAACAATGCCCTGCGGATGCCATCCCTTATGCAGACCCGAAGTCAGTTGATACAGCAAAGTGCATTTCATGCATGAAGTGTGTTTCCGTTTGTCCTAACGGGGCAAGAGGAATCGGAACCATAATGACCTTTTTGGCAACACAAAAACTCAAAAAGGTATGTACTACAAGGAAAGAAAACGAGCTGTATATTTGACACCTGAAGTAAATTAATGAAACGCATAGCACAAAAATGGCACAAATCTGAAAATTAAATGAATTTACACTTGATGCAGTTAAAGAATCTATCGCCACAAAACAACAACAGCGTGTCGTTCCAAACAATATGCACTAAAAAAATATAAAGCGTGATTGGTAATCAAGGCAAATAATCAAATCGTGGTGAAGAAGATTGATTTAAAGCCTATTAACACTGTCATTAACACAACTGCAGAAGTCAAAGAGAAATTTCATGTAAACGAGTCATGGATATTTGTTGTAATCAAAAAGAACAACATTGCTCACACTTTCAATCGTGGCAAGACCTTTAACCGTAACCAGCTTTATCATCATTCAAATTATATGCTGATACAAATTTAGCAGCAACCTTATTTTCCTAGTAAGCACATTATCATTGAGGCTATCTGCAAATGCTAATCGTGCAACTTCCCCTACCGGTCTATCATCATCGTGCGCAGTAACTTCAAGAAGAACCAAGAAGAGAACATACAAGACTTGGCTCGGTTCTTCAAAGAGTACACGCCTCGCTACGGTTACAAATACCTCTGTACCGAAGGTGATGACTACAAGTATAATCAGATACTTGGTTTGAAGTGTATCATGGACGGTTTTTGTCCCAATTATGCGCTTGCACTGAAGGATTTGAATGTCTGAGACATGGTTTAGAGTTGAGGAGGGGAATTTTCCTCTCCTTTTCTCTTTGTATAGCATAATATTTTATATCTTTGCAAACAAAGAAACAATAAATATATGAACGCAATAAATATACTAGAACAGCAATATGCTAATGAAGTTTTAAGATTGGAAATCGCATATTCCAATCTTTATAAAGCATATATAATGGGAGATAGAAATGAAATGATAAATCACTATATTGCTACAGGCTATATAGGCATTCCTAATTTTGCAGAATCGGTACAAAGTAAAACTAAGCAGGAAATGCTATCAAATGGAATTTTACCTGACATATTACCAACATCCATTGATAACATCAAGGATGATACATTATTGCGAATGAATATTGTGGGATGTTTGAAAGCCTTACAAAATGAGATTAATATTCGCAATATATATCGAACCCATTACACATATGCACAAAACATTCTTTATCAGCCTAATCACATATTTCGACAAGAAGAAATCTTATACAAAAATTCACAGGGGCAACAACTTAAAGTTTCCGACATACTTGCGGTGTCTAAATATGCAGTAAGTCTTGCGGAAGCTATTGCACCAAATAATGAAAATTTCGCAAAAGCAAATGCTGCAATTACGGCTCTACAGGGTATAGATGCAATACTTAACAACAAGCCGGAAGATAAGCCAATAAATAAGATGTTGCATTTAGTAACAAGTTTCATTTCCTCTGTTGTAAAATCGTCTATCAAGAATGATGAAACAAAGCGTGGGGTTACAATAACAGCATTAATGGTTGATTTGACTATAGATTTCTTATGTAAAAAATAAAACGATGGATAGACCCATGAATCGAATAAAAGAGGTGCTTGAAGAAAGAGGAATCAAGCAGATATGGCTGGCAGAGAAACTTGGTAAAAGTTTCTGTATAGTTAATGCGTATGTATGTAACAGACGGCAACCAAGTTTAGAAGTATTATTTGAAATAGCAAAGATTCTTCAAATTAACCCCAAAGATTTAATCAATAGTAAAGAATAGGAATATGGAAATCCAAATAAAAGATAATAAGATTTTTGCACCTTTGAAGGGCAAATGGCTTGTATTAACTCCAGAAGAACGTGTTCGTCAAGAATACATTTGTAGATTGGTAAACCACTATGGATTCGATTTAGAACAAATGGGGCAAGAAATACAAGTTAGTAATTCTCATAGAGGTCAAGGAAAAGCAAGAGCAGATATCGTAATTTGGAAATCTGCATCTGCCAAAAATGATGAAGTATCTGCAACTATTGTTGTAGAATGTAAAGCAGAACATGTTACAATCCGAGAAGAAGACTACTTTCAAGGTTACAATTATGCAGCTTGGGCAGGAGCAGATTTCTTTGTAACTACAAACTTAAAGGAAACGCGTATATTCAAAGTTGTAAAGGGAAAGTTACCTAAACGGCTTGAAGAAATTGTAGATATCCCCAAAGCAGAAGAACTCACCAATAGCAAGAGGATAAAAGAGTTGTTGAGCCAAACCAAAGTTTTTACTCGCGATGGGTTTAGTAAACTATTATTCAAGTGCCATAACATTATTCGTAACAATGACAAACTTTCTCCAGAAGCGGCTTTTGATGAGATCAGTAAGGTATTATTTATGAAGATCCGCTATGAACGTAATCCAGATGAAGATAATATATTCTCCTTAAAGCAATTCAAGAAACAAGAAGCTCATTATGAAAAAAATATTAGACCGATTAATGTGAAAAGGAATGGCCCCAAAGACGACATTCCATATATGTATTATTGGTTTGAATTAACTAAGGATGAATTTTCCAAAGATGAACTTTTTGATACTAACGACACAATTAAAATCAAAGAATCTAGTTTTGAAGCTATTGTTAAAGAGTTGGAAATTTACAATTTGTCTCATACAGCCGATGATGTAAAAGGTATTGCTTTTGAGAAATTTTTGGGTAAAACATTCCGTGGTGAATTAGGACAATTCTTTACGCCACGCACCATTGTTGATTTCATGGTGGCATTACTTGACCCTGAAGAAGGCGAGATTATATGTGACCCTTGCTGTGGAAGCGGAGGTTTCCTTATCAAAGC
>JBJFGK010000076.1:0-3664 GCA_051892655.1 Prevotella sp.
TTTTGCCGCATTGAGAAACTCTCCGGCTTCTATACATTTGATAAACGACGGGCTGTTTATGCTTACCGGACATCCTTCCATACATGTCGGCTTGGCACAGTCAAGACATCTTTTAGCCTCAGTCATAGCCATTTCAGCCGTAAGTCCGGTGTTTACCTCTTCCGTTCTTGATGTTGCGCGGTAGGTGGCATCAAGTTCCGGCATCACGACACGTTTTATCGCCGTGCGTTCTTTCGGCTTCATGTCTGTTCGGAGCTGTTTGCGCCATTCGGCATTACGGTCAGTAAGCTCTTCAAGAGGTTTGCCGTCGTTGTCGCTGTGGTTTTGGCACTTATACGAAGTACATTCCGCATCCGTGTTTGCTGCCGTAAGATGTTCTTCAAGGTGCTCCATCTCTTCTTGTTCGGCTCTCTTGAACGTTCCCATTCGCTTGAACATCTCATCCCAATCTACCAATGCGCCGTCAAATTCAGGGCCGTCAATACATACGAACTTGGTCTTTCCGCCAATTGTCAACCGGCATGCTCCGCACATACCTGTACCGTCCACCATTATAGTATTGAGAGAGACATCAGTAGGGATGTTGTATTTCTGTGTCAGCAGGCAGCTGAACTTCATCATTATCGGCGGTCCGATGGCAAAAGCCTTGTCGATGTGTGGCTCTTGTTTGATGAATTTTTCTATTCCGACTGTCACTACGCCTTTTTCTCCGTAAGAACCATCGTCGGTCATGATTATTACTTCATCGCTATATTTGCGTACTTCGTCTTCAAGTATAATCAAATCCTTGTTTCTTCCTGCCAATACTGAGAGCACTTTGTTGCCTGCGGCTTTCAGCGCCTTTATTATCGGTAGCATCGGAGCTACTCCAACGCCGCCTCCGGCACATATCACAGTACCGAAATTCTCTATATGTGTAGGATTTCCCAAAGGCCCTACAACGTCTGCAACATTGTCGCCGGCATTCAGACGGCAGAGTTTGACAGACGAAAGTCCCACTTCTTGAACAACCAGCGTAATGGTGCCTTTTTCTATGTCGGCATCTGCTATTGTTAGTGGCATACGTTCTCCTTTGCTATCGACTCTGACAATTACGAAATTGCCGGCTTTACGGCTCTTGGCTATCAGAGGAGCTTCTATCTCGAATAGGAAAACCTTCTCGGAAAACTGCTCTTTCCTGACTATTTTATTCATTTGGTAAACTATATTTGATATTTAGTGACACATTGTATTGGTGCAAAGGTAACTTATTGTCAAGATAACACCAAATTAAAACAAGAAAAAGTCGTTGTGCAAAAGATTATATAAAATAAATGTGTGTTTTATCAACTCAATTATTAAAAATGCGTTTAATTTGTCGAGAAAACCGAAAACTTATGCTATATTTGCAAACAAATTGAGAATGAATGATAATTGTGACATTTAAAACCGAGTTAAATATAATTAATTTAATAGGAAACTCTGTTGGTTAATCCGGAAAATAATTTATCTTTATATCAAATTTTGAAAAGAAATGGATATGATATCAAATGACATGAACGAGTACTTGAAGCCTTTATGTGAGGTTCTGAAAGTAGAAGTGCAAAATCTTATGGCAGGATCTACATCTGCAAACGTACCTGATATGCCTGAAGGTGATGGAGATATTCAAACCCCATAACGGATATGCTACTATTGGACGCTGAGGATGATTGTTTACACTTTTATACTTTATGGCTTTAATAATAACTATGCATTGACAAAGTTGAAATGATGTAGAAATGAAACGCTAAAAAAGGTGGAGATAGGTTGTCTCCACCTTTTTTAGTGTTATCTGTAATTAGAAATTCTTGTCGTCAATCATGTCAAATCCACAATAGGGAATCAGACATTTCGGCACTCTTATGCCTTCCGGTGTCTGGTTGTTTTCCAATATAGTAGCCACAATGCGCGGAAGAGCCAATGCCGAGCCGTTAAGTGTGTGGCATAGTTCGGTCTTCTTTGTTTCCGCATTGCGATAACGGCATTTCAGCCTGTTTGCCTGATAGCTTTCAAAGTTGCTTACCGATGACACTTCGAGCCAGCGTTTCTGTGCTGCGCTATAGACTTCAAAGTCATAACAAATGGAAGAAGTGAAGCTCATGTCGCCGCCGCAAAGTTTAAGTATATGATAAGGCAGTTCAAGTTTCTTGCATAAGTTCTCGACATGTTCAAGCATCTCGTTCAGAGATTCGTAAGAATGGTCGGGTTTGTCTATGCGTACAATCTCCACTTTGTCAAATTGGTGCAGGCGGTTAAGTCCCCTGACGTCCTTGCCGTAGCTTCCCGCTTCTCTTCGGAAGCATGCCGAGTATGCGCATCTCTTTATCGGCAGGTCCTTTTCGTCGAGAATGACATCACGGAATATGTTGGTTACCGGAACTTCTGCCGTTGGAATGAGATACAGATTGTCAAGGTTTGCATGATACATCTGACCTTCTTTGTCGGGCAACTGTCCTGTGCCGTAGCCTGAAGCTTCGTTTACGACATAAGGAGGTTGTATTTCAAGATATCCGCTTTTGCGTGCTTCTTCAAGGAAGAACGCTTCAAGCGCTCTTTGAAAGCGTGCCATTTTGCCAATGTAAACAGGGAATCCGGCACCCGTAATCTTCACTCCGAGATCGAAGTCTATAAGATTGTATTTCTTGCAAAGATCCCAATGGCACATTGCATCTTCGGGAAGTTGCGGTATTATTCCGCCTTCTTTCACTACGACATTGTCTTCTGCGCCGGCGCCTTCGGGCACGTCTTCGTTCGGAATATTGGGTATTGAGCAGAGTAGGGTGTTAAGTTCATTCTCTGCATTAGCCATTTCTTCTTCAAGAATCTTGTCGTTTGCCTTTATTTGTGCAACTTTTTCCTTTATCTGTTCGGCTTCGTCTTTCTTGCCTTGCTTCATAAGCGAGCCAATCTGTGCGGAAAGTTGTTTGGTCTCTTGTTTGTTTTTGTCTGATTTCTGTTGTGTTTCGCGTCTGCGTTTGTCTATGGCGAGCACGTTGTCAATGGCCTCTTTGGCACCATTGAAGTGTTTCTTTTCCAGTCCTTTGATTACGCGTTCAGTCTCTTCACTGATAAGTTTTAGTGTAAGCATAATAATAATGGTTTGTATAAATAATACCTTTTTGCGTCGCAAAATTACAAAAAATATTTTTACGATTGCACATATATAAGCAAAAATCCCGCATCTCGACAGAGATACAGGATTTTTGTTGTTTGTTTGGAATAAATATTTTGAGAACTCTCTCTTTGTTAAGCTTCAGCTTCAGGTATTACTGAAACGACGCTTTTGTCTCTGCGACCTTTGTGGAAGTTTACAACTCCGTCAACGAGAGCGTACAATGTGTCGTCTTTACCTATACCTACGTTTTTACCCGGGTTGTGTTTTGTGCCACGCTGACGTACGATGATGTTGCCGGCAATGACTTTCTGTCCACCCCAAATTTTAACGCCTAATCTCTGAGAAGCTGATTCGCGACCGTTCTTAGAACTACCTACACCTTTTTTATGTGCCATTTTCTGTTCCTCCTAAATTTAAGCGATTACTTCTTTAATGGTTAATTCTGTGTACTGAGCGCGATGACCGTTCTTCTTACGGTAGTCTTTTCTGCGCTTCATCTTGAAAACGATGACTTTGTCACCCTTTACA
>JBJFGK010000077.1:0-3658 GCA_051892655.1 Prevotella sp.
CTATTACCATAATTATATTATAATCCTTAACAATTATGGCAGATGAAACATAAAAAGGCTTCATTTTTGATGTCTCCGCCGTCGTGCAAGTCCGAAAGGCTAAATACCCCGTCACTCCACACGACGAGGCAATGGCTCTCGGAGAAGTGGCTACCGGTGACGACACAAAAGGAATATTCCACTTCAACCCGGGCATAGAGCAAAAGACATTCCCAGACTACAACCCATACACCATACGACGATGCCGGGACTGTGATGTGGCAAAGGGAAAACTCAAACTCGCTTTCGTTCCGGAAAATGAACTCTGCGAAGCGTGCCGACTCTTGCATTCAGGACTGGCAAAGGTCGGAGAAACAAGAAATGAAGGAAATGGAACGGTAACGATAAACAGGTTGGTAAACCGCAGCGACAGCGATTTCCATAAGCTCAATCAGATTGCAACATTCTTTGCAAGAGAGCATGATGCAGAAGTAATACTCACACCTAAAATGTCACGTCCTCCTAAATTCCACTACGAGTGCGTTTACAGTTCACTCGTCGGTACAAAGTATGAGGGTAAGTGTCCTGACCTATGCATAAACGGAATTTGGTATGAGCATGAAGGATTCACGTCTTCAAATCCAAAAAACGCTTTCCGTAATATGCTCAATGATGGTATGAAACAATCTGATAGACTCATCATTGACAAGCCAAATCTGACAGAACGTTATATGAGACATAGCATAGAGCGGCGTGTCAATGAGGGGCAAAACATCAAAGAAATATGGATAAGGGAACCTGATGGAAACATAAGGCTACTATATAAAAAAACGGACGGCTGACCAATGGTCAGCCCCCGCTGGCAACGAATCGGTAGTCATTAGCTACGGAATCGTTGATGCAAAGATACAAAAAATCCGTTACTCAATCAATAAGTAGCGGATTTTTTTCATTTTCAACGTCTTTTATCTCGATTATAGGCTCTTGATGGCTGAAAACTGATACGTTTCTATGCTCTCAATAATTTCATCATGGTTGTGGTTCATACGGCTCTCTACCAAGTCAAACTCCCAATTACTGAATTAGTATAAAAAGTTGAAAAACAAGAGTGCCACTACCTTTATGGATAGTGGCACTCATTCTAAAAAAACACATTAGCTTCAAGATAATCTTAGTTTTTATCTATTCTTATTTTTTTCATATTTGTCGTTCCGTCTGACAATTCTTCCTTAATTATATATACACCCGATGATAATGTTTCCGTGTTGTTATCTTTTCTCAAAAGTATACCACTTGTTGAATATACAGACGCTTTGACAATTTGTGAATTATCCACATCGCATGAATAGATGCCATCAGATGATCCTGAATTAACATAAAGATTAATCTGTCTTGTCATACTGCCAACGTTATCGCCGTCGGTTACAGTCACGGTAATTGTTTCCAATCTGCTTCCACCCTCAGAAGGAGTTACAAACAAGAGACCTCCTTCAATGTTAGCCGTACAACCTGCAGATACAGATGTCAAATCATAAGTAAGATCGTCATTGAAACCTTTAAATAATGTCCGCAAATCAACGACTTCATTTTTCTTGTTTGCCTCAATAGTATAGTGAGGTTCCGCTATCCAGTTCAGATAAGTTTCAAGAGCAGTATATCCAAAAGGAGAAGATACCTTATTATTATCGGCGTCATAAGGATTTAATCCGTTGACATTCTCCCACCAATCGGGCATGCCGTCCATATCGGAATCATAATTTTCAGAACGGCTTTCTATTGGGAAGTCTTCATATCCTCCGGCATCGGCTTCTCTGTCGATAAGACCTTTTTTGCCTGTTTTGCTACCTGTATAAGTAAAACTCCTTTCAAAAGTTTCGCGAACCATACGAATATCATGGTCGTCAAATATCGGTTGGGTTGCGCCGACATCAGACAAAACGGTTTTATAAGCCAATCGTGCAGACTCTATTTCCGCAAATGATTCAAAGAAGGGTTGGTCAACAAACACGTCCCAATCAAGAACTTGGCTGCTTGCTTTCTGATAATTATATGTTACGCCTTCTTTATCTTCGGTTAGCGAGCCGTCTTTGTTATCGCGAATATTGCCTTTTACATAATATGCCTGGCTTCCTGTTCCCGTACCTTCCAATTGGGCGGTAAGGAGAAATTGATTATTTGAAGCCGGTCCCATTTTATAATAGTTTGAAACGAAATTACATTCATGTGTTCCACCGTCTGTTGTGCGTCCGTCCCAATTATATACAACGTTATTAAAAATATCATGATGACCTGCATAAGCACCTTTTCCGTCAAGTCCGCCTGAAAGACTCCAGTTTCGTCCTGAATTATGCGCCAAGAGATTATGATGATAGGTACCGGTATCTCCACCTATTGTCGCTGCGAAACCGTGAGTTTTGCCCGGATCATAATTAGGATGATTTGCTTGATTTAACGCCTCTGATATCAATGTACGTTGTAGTGTGATATTTTTTGCGTTTCTTGAGCTGAAAGCCTCATCAATAGTCCAACCGACAGAGCAGTGGTCCATAATTGCATGATTATTTCCTGCCATGCCCAAACCGTCAAGTCCGCGATTGATATTTTCCTCTTCATCGTTGTGGAAACCGCGTCTAACTCTCATAAACCGAGTTATACCGTCGTTAGCCATTCCGAATGGGGCACCTCTGAACAAAACACCTTTTCCCGGTGCAGTATGTCCGGCAACGGTAACATAAGGATCAGAGCATGTCAGTCGCGCTTTCAAAGAAATAATACCTGACACATCAAAAACGATTGTACGTGGTCCGCTAATTTCTCTTATACCATAACGGAATGTTCCGGGTATTGGAGTTTCCGTTCCTGAATAATCTTCAAGAGAAGTAACATGATAGACAACTCCCCCACGTCCGCCGATAGCATATTTTCCATAGCCCTCAGCTCCCGGGAAAGCAACTCGGCGTGGTCTGAAAGTCCAAACATCACCTTGATAAACAACGCCATTAGCATCTTGTTGATCAACTCTCCAATAATAAACATTATGTGTTGACAATCCGGTAAGATGATAAGTAGGTGTAGAAGTTTCGGCAATTTTTGCCAAATTATCTTCACTAACACCCATATATATAATGTTTTTTACAGCCGACTCTGCTTGTGTCCACGACAAATCCAACGAGCCATTATCGGCATTCACGTGCATATCCAGATTTGCAGGATAAGGGTCAAGCGCCGTTGTAGCGGGATTTGGGCGATCAAAGACAATAGCATTAACATAAATACCTGAAGTAGAATACGTCTCACCGGCTTCCGGCTTGGAAATCAAACTTACTTTAACGTTCTCTCCTTCTACTGCATTGAACTTAAAGTAAGCCGTTGCAGCAGCAGAAGCGGCAGTTGCTTGATTTGACATTATCAAACCCGACTGAACAGTTTCGCCGTTTACCAACACGTCAATAGGTGCTATTGTTGTTCTATTACCATCTGTAACATTCAAATATATCAATAAAGAATGTTGTCCGGTAGACAATCCTCCAATTGTCATATTAAAAGTGGCACTCTCATTTGTCAGATGCGGAGTGTTATTATCTGAATCAAGACCATAAACGACAACGGCGTCTCCTACAAGTTTAGTATTCTTTTGAACGATGTTTTTATTCCAATTACTTCTAAGTGCTCTGTTTTC
>JBJFGK010000078.1:0-2499 GCA_051892655.1 Prevotella sp.
TTCGTTATTTTACGAAATACAAACTTAATTTATATATAATGAAAACGAATTTACTATTATTGGCGACGGGACTTCCGGTTGTAATTGTTGCATGGATTATAGCCTATAGTGTGGCTAACATCGCTGTATTTTATAAAAAGATACAAGTATTTCAGCGAGTATTAAATACTGTCGTTGCAATTATTTTTATAACTGTGGGACTTTATTACGCATATACATTATATATTTAAAGATATGGAAAACAAAAAAAAGAAAGGGTTCTGGGCTTCCCTATTCACTCCAAAAGCCTGTAGTTGTTCACAAGAAAAGAGTTACACAATACCTTCTCCAACTGTCACTCCTGTTGCAGACGCAAAGGAGATAACAGTTCTCGGTCCCGGCTGCAGCAAGTGCAAGACAACCTTAGGCATAGTGGAAAAGGTTGTTAAAGATAGCGGAAGGAACATCAAAGTAACAAAAATTGAGGACATAGAAGAAATCATGCGCTATAACATCCTGGCAACTCCCGCTATTGTAATAGACGGTAAAGTAGTGATGAAAGGCAAAGTCCCCACTGAGACTGATATAAAACGTCTGTTGGATATATAATAATTAAAAATATGATTCAAGTTTTTGCCGATTGGCTTGTATATTCAATAATGGGACTTGACAGTTCCGAAGCATTAGGTAGTGCCGTTAATTTCTTTGTTTACGACAGTATAAAGATACTGCTGTTGCTATTCCTAATAAGCTCGGTTATGGGCATTGTAAACGCATATTTCCCCATTGAGCGTCTTCGCAATTATCTTGTCAGCCACCAACTCTACGGAATGCAATATCTGTTTGCGTCGCTTTTCGGTGCTATAACACCTTTCTGCTCATGCTCTTCAATACCATTATTTATTGGATTTGTAAAAGGCGGCATACCTCTTGGCGTTACTTTATCGTTCCTTATTACCTCGCCACTTGTAAACGAAGTGGCAGTTGCAATGTTTCTCGGCTCGTTTGGTATCAAGGCAACAGCCATTTACGTTATCAGCGGCATAGTATTGGGATGTTTCGGAGGCATGGTTTTAGGTCGTATGCATCTTGAAAAATTTCTCAGCGACTGGGTTAAACAGATACAAGCACAGTCGTTACGGCAGTCAGAAGTATGGGAACAAGAAGAAACAACGTTCTTAAAGCGTCTTCCTATTATTGTGAGGGATGCTTTGAACATTGTTCGCAGCGTGCTAATATATGTTTTAATAGGTATTGGCATCGGCGCTTTCATGCACGGATTTGTACCCGAAGGATTTTTTGAGCAATATATGTCGCGCGACAATCTGTTCGCCGTACCGCTTAGTGTTGTTCTTGCCGTGCCAATGTATGCCAATGCCGCAAGTATTGTGCCTGTTGTCGAGGTCTTTGTAGCAAAAGGAATACCACTCGGCACTGCAATTGCATTCATGATGGCGGTTGTCGGCTTGTCTCTTCCCGAAGCTACACTTTTGAAAAAAGTAATGACATGGAGACTGATCATCGTTTTTTTCACTACCGTAACGCTGTTTATTATATTGTCGGGATATATATTCAACATCGTGATATAATAAATTACGGCAACGAAAGGAATAACTAATAATAGAAGTTAAAATCTTAGCCATACGAAACAATTTCCATTCTGCGGCTTGGCAATATCTAAAACCTTAGTTTATATTTGCGACGACTATATAATATGTCGCAATTATGAAGCATAAGAATAGTGAACGTACATTGACACGCGCGGAAATGGAGGTGATGAATATTCTGTGGAGCAGTGGTCGCAACATGACAACCAATCAAGTTGTAGATAGTTTCCCCGAGCCACAACCGGCATACACCACCATTGCAACATTTTTAAAGATACTCTCAGCCAAAGGCTTTGTCGGTCATAATCGTCAACAAGGCAGCAAAGCATTCTGTTTCTTTCCGTTAATCTCGCGTGCCGAATACACCCGACAAGTCATGGAAAATATAAAAAACACATTTTTCGGAGGTTCGGGTAAGTCGTTGATGAGTTTCTTCATTAAAGAAGAACATCTTAGCGACAATGAAATAAAAGAATTGTTGAATATGATAAAAGAATAATACCATGTTTGTTTACGCTCTAAAATCAGCATTTTGCCTGTCGCTGCTTTATATTCCATACATGCTGCTGTTATCCAGAGAGTCGTTTTTTCGCTTCAACAGATTCTTGTTGTTGGTAATATTGATACTGTCGGCTGTACTTCCGTTAATAGATATACACATTCTGTCATTTGGTAATATGTCGGTAATGGACAATCTAACGGCGGTTGTTGAAGTCGAAACACCTATGATTGAAACAGGAAATGATGCCGTCGCACCGATGAAGAATGTATCTTTTTGGTCATCATGGACATACGAACAGATCTTTACTATAATATATACAATAGGTGCAGCTGTCACTTTGCTGTTAAAATCAGCAAGTGCCATAAGCGTATATCGTGCCGTCACACATGGAGTGCTGTGGAAAGAAAAGCG
>JBJFGK010000078.1:2599-14676 GCA_051892655.1 Prevotella sp.
AGCGGTATTGACATTCGGGAATACAAGACTTTATTGATAAGAAAAGCTGTCAGCTCCGGTTCCTACACTTTCGCTAACAGCTTTAATCACAGTTTAATTAAAAAACGTTTAACTATGATGTTAAGAGAAAAATCCAATCGGTGGATGCTCAGCAAAGCGCTGTATGTCATCCCTGTGGCATTTGTTGCACTCAGTGCCTTTGCCACCAATGAGTTAGAGCCTGCGTTAGAAAACGCAAAATCAGTAGTAACAATCGGTAACAAAGTTACAGACAATTTGTCTATGACACAAACAAAAGCAGAAAAAACTTTGTTTTCAACAAAAGAAAACAAGTCTGACATGGTCAAAACAGGCACATCATCCGTTCAGACTGTAAAGTTAGCTGCTCCACAAGCGAACGACGGCAACAAGGTATATGCCACCGTTGAAGAGTTGCCATATTATTTAGGTGGTCCCAAAGAGTTAATGAATTATATCAGGGACAATATACGTTATCCCAAAACTGCCATGTCATGCGGTGTCGAAGGGCGTATTATAGTGCAGTTTGTTATTGACAAGAACGGGAAAGTCAAGGATGTACAGATTATAAGGTCGTTGTTTGACAAGTATGATGTACACAAATCTATCAACCAATCTGCTGACAACATAAGTGCCAAGACAGACGTTAAAGCAACGGAAAACCAATCTGTTACTGAAACGCAATACGCTGTAGCAGTAAAAGAATTGGAAGATGAGGCAACGAGAATTGTTAGTGAGATGAAAGGATGGGAACCCGGAAAAATAAAAGGAGAACCGGTAAGTACCAAATATACTATGCCAATCACATTCAAATTAAAATAATCGTGATTTGCCGACATGCATTAGTATAGGCAAACATAATGGCTGTGCACCATCAAGCTCGCACTTTTGTTACATTATAATGCGACTTGCGATGCACAGCTTTGCATTATGTAATAGATATATGATATCTGTTTTAAAGTATTATATTAAGTTTTTTTGTTATCGGCTTAATGACTTCAATATTTAAATACTTCTCATAAATTATTTGTGATAAAATTTAATTGAGTAAATTTGCAGTCGCTTGTTAAATGGTTATTTGGATTTAGGATAGCTTATTATAGCAACAAGAGCAATAAAACAGATTGAACACAATATGAGAATAGACATTATAACTGTATTGCCGGAGATGATTGAAGGCTTCGTACACGAATCCATACTCGCAAGGGCACAGAAGAAAGGACTTGCAGAGATACACTTGCACAATCTCCGCGATTACAGTACCGACAAATGGAAACGTGTGGACGACTATCCTTACGGTGGCTTTGCCGGTATGGTAATGCAGTGTGAACCTATAGACAGGGCAATTTCCGCCCTAAAGGCAGAACGCGACTACGATGAAGTTATATTCACTTCGCCCGATGGAGAGCAGTTTAACCAACATGTAGCCAATGACCTGTCGATGAAACAGAACCTTATAATCCTCTGCGGACACTACAAAGGCATCGACCACCGCATACGCGAACATCTCATAACACGGGAGATAAGCATCGGCGACTATGTGCTTACAGGTGGCGAGCTTGCCGCCGCCGTTATGGCAGACGCCATTGTAAGGATTGTGCCGGGTGTCGTCGGCGACGAACAGAGCGCCCTCTCCGACTGCTTCCAAGATGATATGCTGTCAGCACCTATATACACACGCCCAGCCGAATACAAGGGCTGGAAAGTGCCCGACATTCTTCTTAGCGGCAACGAGGCGAAAATAAAAGACTGGGAGATAGAACAGAGTTATGAAAGGACAAGGAAGCTGCGTCCCGATTTGCTGAAATAAGCATTGCCAATGTCGGACACAAGACATGTATTTACTGACGTGAAAAGCATCAAAAAAACAGAAATGTGTCCCGAAAAGCAGGCAAAGAGACAAGAAACAAGCATGTTTTTGTTAAAAAACAGAAAATAACAGGTACAAAACGCTTTGTAAACAAATAAAAAGCATTACCTTTGCAGCCGCTGTTACGAGATGACAGCATAAAATTCAAACCTAATTTAAATTATTAAACAATGGCAACAAAAATCAGATTGCAGCGTGGCGGACGTAAAGGCTATGCTTTCTACAGAATCGTTATCGCTGACGTAAGAGCACCACGTGATGGTAAATTTACAGAAAAGATTGGTACTTACAACCCTAACACCAATCCCGCAACAGTAGATTTGAATTTCGAGCGTGCACTCTATTGGGTAGAAACAGGCGCACAACCTACTGACACCGTACGCAACATCCTCAAAAGCGAAGGCGTTTACATGATGAAGCATCTTCGTGGCGGCGTAAAGAAAGGCGCATTTGATGAGGCTACCGCTGAGAAGAAATTCGAAGCATGGAAGGCAGACAAGGTAAAGGGTCTGGACAAACTCCGCGAAACAGAGGAGAAAGCAAAGAAAGAAGCTAAAGCAAAGAGCCTCGAAGCAGAGAAGAAAGCTAATGAAGAAAAGGCTAAGAAAATTGCAGAGAAGAAAGCAGCTCTTATTGCTGAGCAGGCTGAAGCACAGGCTGAAGCTCCCGCAGAAGAAGCAGAAGCACCTGCAGAGGCTTAATTATAAGCTCTACAAAACAAATAAAAACGCTTTGTCTTACCGGCAAGGCGTTTTTTATTTATACTGAATAAAACATTAGATTTAGTTGGTGTCATGCCTTTTCCGTGCCTTCCGCTTATCGTTATTATCTTTATAATGCCTGTGGAAGCCTAAGAGACCCGCGAACATGCACGGATAACGGGCTGCAACCGCCCTATCCTATCACCTTGAAACGCGCGAACTTGAGCAACAACTGTTTTATTCCGACATTCTTGAACTTAACGGTGGCTTTCATGTTCTCGCCTCTGCCTTCAAGACGTATCACCGTTCCAATACCGAAACGTTCATGTTTGATAATGCAGCCTTCGCTGATGTTTTCACAGCCATTATCTCCGCCACCTGTTCGCGGCGTCGTTGAAGCCGAGACAAATCCTGACGGCGGTCTCTGTTGCAGAGGTTTTGCACCGACAGTTGTGGGAGAAACTTTTGCCGGTCTTGACGAAGAGCCTCGTGAAGACTCGTAGCTGCGTATGAAACGTTGTGAGAAAGTGTCGCTTACCGGTCTGTCTTCACGGTGTAAGACTTCACGCGGCTTGTTGTCGGCTCTGAACTGTGAAGCTACGGGACGGCTGTTCTGATATCTGGAGTATATCGCATTGCCAAACGGAGTATCCGACCGTGTCGTTCCAAACACATCGTCGGCTTCTTCTATATCGAGCAGTTTAGGGTCAATGTCTTTAAGGAAACGGCTTGGCGACTGCATTTCCATTCTGCCGTATCTGTATCGGCTCGACGTGTAAGTCAGTACACAGTGTTTCTCGGCTCTCGTTATCGCGACATAGAGCAACCGCCGCTCTTCTTCCAGTTCACGCGGACTGCCCATTGCCATTGAGCTTGGGAAGAGATTTTCTTCCAGTCCCACAATGAAAACGGAGGGGAATTCAAGTCCTTTTGCGCTATGTACGGTCATAAGAGAGACCTTGTTGTCATCATCGCCATTATCGCTGTCAAGGTCGGTTTGCAGAGAAACTTCCTGCAAGAAGTCTGTAAGTCCTACCTCATCGCCCTGTCCTTCCTCGCGGCGTGAATCGACAAACTCCTTCATGCTGCCAAGCAGCTCCTGCAAGTTTTCTTGTCTTGCTATGTTTTCGGGTTGTTTGTCTATGTATATATCGGCAGATATGCCGCTTTCCTTCACTATATCGACACCGATGGTATAGGCATCTTCGGTAGTATATCTGTCTATGAATTTTGTTATCAGCTGTCTGAAGGCGTCAATCTTCGCCATTGTCGCACCGCTTATCATCAGCCCGTAGTTCTCAGGGCTGCATATAACCGCCCAAAGGCTCACTCCGTTAAGCGATGCTACGCCTGCTATCTTGTTAACAGTAGTGTCTCCGATGCCTCGTCTCGGGTAGTTTATTATCCGCTTCAACGCTTCTTCGTCGTCGGGATTGACCACAAGCCTCAGGTAAGCCAGCACGTCTTTAATCTCTTTTCGCTGATAGAAGCTCAGCCCGCCGTATATCCTGTATGGTATTCCGAGCTTTCTCATGGCCTCCTCAAAGCTGCGGCTTTGCGCGTTAGTGCGGTAAAGCACAGCAAAAGCGTTGTAGTTGCAGTTGTCTTCACGCTTCTGTCTCTTTATCTCGTTGCATACTATCAGAGCCTCTTCGCGGTCGCTGTATGACGGCTTCACCATTAATCTGTTGCCCTCGTCGTTCTTGCTATACACGTCTTTGGGTATTTGCCTCTGGTTATGCTTGATGAGAGAGTTTGCAGCCTGTACTATACGCTGTGTGCTGCGATAGTTGCGTTCAAGCTTAAACAGCTTCGTGCCCTCAAAGTCTTTCTGGAAATCGAGTATGTTGTCTATCTTCGCCCCTCTGAAGGCATATATGCTCTGTGCGTCGTCGCCTACGGCGCACACTCTTTTAGTGTCTTTTGCCAGCAGCGAGACAATGCTCTGCTGCACGGAGTTGGTGTCCTGATACTCGTCCACCAGGATGTATTTAAATCGTTGTTCGTATTTTTGTCTGATGTCTTCCCGCTCTTTGAACAGCATGTATGTGTTTGTCAGCAGGTCGTCGAAGTCCATCGCGTTTGCCATGCGGCATCTGTTGCAGTAGGCGGCATAGAGGTTGGCAAAGTCTGGTATGTTCTGCTCTACGTCGCTTTTAATGAAAGCATTGGTGCGGGCATAGTCTTCCGGCAGTATCATATTGTTTTTCGCCATGCTTATGCGTGCGTGTATTGACGACGGCCTGTATTTCTTGTCGTCGAGCTGGCGTTCTTTTATTATCGTTTTCAGGAGGCTTCTCGAGTCGCTTTCATCATAGATGGTGAAGTTGGGGTTATAGCCAATGTGTTCGGCTTCCACACGCAGTATTCTTGAGAATATGCTATGAAAGGTGCCCATATTGAGATATCGTGCCGTATCTTCGCCTATGAGCTGTGCTATACGCTGTTTCATCTCGTCGGCGGCCTTGTTGGTAAAGGTCAGTGCGAGTATGTTCCATGCCTTCATACCGTTTGCCACGAGGTAGGCGATCTTGTATGTAAGCACCCTTGTCTTGCCCGAACCGGCACCGGCAATGACCAGCGACGGTCCGTCACAATATTCCACAGCCTTGCGCTGGCTGTCGTTAAGCTGGTTTAGGAAATCTATATCTGTCGTCATTTTAACGGCTTTGGTCTATCTGTTGCGGTAGATACCGCCTTCTGAAGTCTTTGGGTCTATGTCTTGTCCCTCTTCCGGAAACGCCGGCATAAACCTCATTTGCTGTTCTATCTGTCGTTTGCGTTTCTGCATGTATGGCGACGGCGACTTTGAGCTGAACCTTATAGGGTTTGGCAGTGTTGCCGCTATCAGTGCGCACTCGCTGCGGAAGAGGTCTGCGGCGGGCTTGTCGAAATGCTGTTGTGCCACAGCGTCGGCGCCATATATGCCCGGTCCCATCTCTATTGAGTTGAGATAGACTTCCATGATGCGCTGTTTGCTCCATGTCATCTCTATCAGCACAGTGAAGTAAGCCTCAAGTCCCTTGCGCACCCACGAGCGTCCGGGCCAGAGAAACACGTTTTTGGCTGTCTGTTGTGATATGGTGCTGCCTCCGCGTTTCCTTCCGCCTTTCAGATTGCTCATTGCCGCCTGTTCTATGGCGTTGTAATCAAAGCCGTGATGCAGCAGGAAACGCTGGTCTTCGCTTGCCATTACGGCTACGGGCAAGTGTCTTGATATGTCGCCCAAAGGCACCCAATGGTGCTTCAGCCTTACCTCTTCGCCCTTTGATATCTGTTGCGCGCATCTTATGAACATAAGCGGAGTGAAGTAGACAGGAACGAATCTCAATGCCACAACAGCAAGAATGGTGGAGCCGAAAAAAGCTACCACCATCCATTTGAATATTTTGCCTATTATTCCTATTTTCATTTTGAAGCAAGAAACATTAAAGTTCATCATACCATGAAGACTGTATGACCGTTGTCACTATTGTCCTCATTACCGTCAATGATGCCTCTGCGGCGTTGTCTTTACAGGTTGCCGCTGTTGGCAGCGTCAATCATTGACTGGCTGGCATAGAGATATACCTCTACACGGCGGTTAAGAGCCTGTCCGGCTTTTGTAGAGTTGCTGGCAACAGGGTTGGAAGAACCGAAGCCCTGAATATTCTGTATCTGCGAGTTGCTGACACCGCAAGACCTCAGATAGCTTGCCACCGCCTCTGCTCTCTTCTGGCTTAAAGGTACGTTAATGGCGTCGTTGCCCGTAGAGTCGGTGTAGCCTTGTATGTCAACCGAGCAATCGCTGTTGTTTTTGAGCACTGTCGAGAACTGTGCAAGCTCGTTCTTTGAAGCCGTATTCAAGTCTGACTTGTTAAGAGCGAAGAGTATTCCCGAGTCGAAAGTCACTTTCACCGCCTTCAGACCGTTGGCGTCTGTAACCTCTTCAACCTTTGCGTTCTGCAACTTAGCCTCTGTCTCGGCTTTCACTTTATCCATGTGCTTGCCTATAAGCGCGCCTGTTCCGGCACCTACGGCTGCTCCTACTGCCGCTCCTACTGCGGTGTTGCCTGCCAGTTTGCCTATAATGCCACCAACGAAGGCTCCGCCGCCTGTTCCTATCAATGCTCCCGTACCGGCGTTTGTGCTGCAACTCATTACGATTGCGCCGCACAATGCTACTGTCAATACTTTAATCTTTTTCATGTTTTCTTGAATTTTTATTTTGTTACTTATATGTTTGTATTTTAAGAACTATATCTTTGGCTTATATAAACCATAGAGTTACGATATGCAATCGTTTATCGTCTATCTTTGCAAAGATAATATATTCCCCGCCAATATTCAAAACATTAAGCATTATTTTTTCACACGCGGCATATCCTGCGGCACAACGAAAAGAGACAAGATGTTTTCTTTCGGCTTTTTTGCATTGTCGGAATATTTGATTACTTTTGCATTAATCTAACCGGAAACAAACGGTAGCATATATAAATAAGGTAAAAAAATAAATCATAAAGACATGAGAAGCAGAACTACAACATGGTTTGAATGTAAGATCCGTTACGACAAGACAATGGAAGACGGCATGCAGAAGAAAGTAACCGAGACATATACCGTTGATGCGCTGAGCTTTACAGAGGCTGAATCAAGCATCATCGAAGAGATGTCATCATATATCAGCGGCGAGTTTGAAGTGAGAGACATAAAGAAAGCACCCTACGGAGAGGTGTTTTTCAGCGACGCCCCTTCTGCCGACCGCTGGTTCAAGACCAAGCTGCAGTTTATAACAATAGACGAAAAGACCGAGAAAGAGAAACGCTCCAGCGTGACATATCTCGTACATGCGGACACTCTGCAACAGGCAATCAAGAACATTGACGAGGTTATGGGTGGAACCATGATTGACTATGTCATCGCCAACATTGCCGAAACACAGATCATGGACGTCTTCGAACACACCAAAGCAATAAAAAAACCTGAAACCGACGACAAGCCTGAGTACGAACAGACACAGGCAAAGGAGGACAACGCGCAATGACAACGGATGTAGCGTCTAACCTGAAAACCATAGCCGCAACGCTGAAAGAAGGTGTCAGACTGGTGGCAGTGAGCAAGTATCACCCCGAAAGCGAGATACAGGCGGCCTACGATGCGGGGCAACGCATCTTCGGAGAAAGCCACGTGCAGGAACTGCAACGCAAACACACTGCCCTGCCACAAGACATCGAATGGCACTTCATAGGTCATTTGCAGACCAACAAGGTAAAATACATCGCGCCATACATCACGTCGATAGACGCCGTTGATACGGTCAAGCTGATGAAAGAAATAAACCGACAGGCCGAAAAGAACAACCGCGTGATTGACGTGCTGCTCGAACTGCACGTTGCGGAAGAAGAGACAAAATACGGATTTACCATAGACGAATGTCGCCAGATGCTTGAAAGCGGAGAATGGAAACAGCTCCAAAACGTGCGCATCTGCGGACTAATGACAATGGCATCCTACGTTGACGACGACAACCGCATACGCAGCGAGTTCCTCTCTGCCGCCGACTTCTTCAAAGAAGCGAAAAGCCGGTTCTTTGCCGACAAGCCCTACTTCCGCGAATGTTCTTGGGGCATGAGCCACGACTATGTTTCAGCTATGGATTGCGGCAGCACAATGGTACGCATAGGGACATCTATCTTCGGCGAACGCGACTACGGAAACCACTTACCGTAACAGCCCGGAAAGATAACTGTCCTTTTATTTAACAAGAAACAACAAACACTTAACACACAAGCATATATGAAAGTAATACTCGTTAACGGAAGCCCACACAAAAGAGGCTGTACACACACAGCTCTGCAAGTGGTGGCAGACGAGCTTGCAGCCGCCGGAATAGACACCGAGATATTCTGGATTGACATAAAGCCTACAATAGGATGCATTGGCTGCGGACATTGCTCAAGCAACATGCGCTGCTGGTACGACAAAGACACTGTAAACGCCTTCCTTGAAAAAGCGGAGACAGCCGACGGCTTCGTCTTCGGCACACCGATACACTTCGCCGGCCCGTCGGGAGCGATAAAATCGTTCATGGACAGAGCCTTCTGCGGTAAAGCGACAATCTTCGCCAACAAACCGGCGGCAACAGTCGTAAGCTGCAGACGCGGAGGGGCGACAGCCGGATATGATGACCTGAACAAGTATTACGGCATAAGCAACATGCCGACAGTGCCCTCTAACTACTGGAACCAAGTGCACGGCAACACACCGGAAGAAGTGTTACGCGACGAAGAAGGCATACAGACCATGCGGCAACTGGCACGTAACATGGCGTGGATGCTAAAATGCATCGAAGCCGGAGACAACGCCGGTGTCGCCCGTCCTAAGGCTGAAGCCAAGATAAAGACCAATTTCATACGCTAAACGCCCTTGTAGCACAGACCAACCCAACAAAAGGCTACAGGCAAACGCGACAACAGCCGAAGGCAATGACAGCAAAAGCCGAAGGCAAACAAGTGCGGTGTGTAACGACAGCAAGCCCTGAAATACGGGTATAGCCGTTTTTACACACCGACATTATTTATATATGACAGCCGACACAAATTCTTTATACACCCGACAAACGCAACAAAAATGTCGTTTTTTCAACAATTAAAGCCGCTTTTCTTTTGTTCTTATGCAAATTTAATTATCTTTGCATAAGATAAGCTGCACTCGGAAAATTGAGAATAAATTCTCTTTCCGCTCGTTGGCGTTATCTTTGCATTACAAACCTTGAACATTCAAAACACAAATTTAATACTATAATTATAATGAACAGTAAAGAACTAATGAACAAAGCTGCCGACAATATCCGTATATTGGCAGCTTCAATGGTTGAGAAAGCCAACTCCGGTCACCCCGGCGGAGCAATGGGAGGTGCAGACTTTATCAACGTGCTCTTTTCTGAGTATCTTGTTTATGACCCCGAAGACCCGACATGGGCAGGCAGAGACCGCTTCTATCTTGATCCGGGACACATGTCTCCGATGCTATACAGCGCATTGTGCCTACAAGGCAAGTTCACCCTTGACGAGCTGGCACAGTTCCGTCAGTGGGGCTCTCCAACACCGGGACACCCCGAGAGAGACCTTGAGCGCGGCATAGAGAACACATCAGGCCCCTTAGGACAAGGCCACACTTTCGCGGCGGGCGCAGCCGTAGCCGAGAAGTTCCTCGAAGCACGTCTCGGCAAGGAAGTGATGCAACACAAGATATACGCCTACATCTCTGACGGCGGTATAGAAGAAGAGATTTCTCAAGGCACGGCACGTCTTGCAGGCACTCTCGGACTTAGCAACCTCATCATGTTCTACGACTCTAACGACATACAGCTCTCTACCGAGTGCGGTGTGGTAATGAGCGAAGATACCGAAGCCAAATACAAGGCATGGGGATGGAACGTACTGAAAATCAACGGCAACGATGCCGACGAGATACGCGGAGCCCTTGACAAGGCTAAACAGGAGACCGAACGCCCTACCCTCATCATCGGAAAGACAGTAATGGGCAAGGGAGCGCTGAAAGAAGACGGCAGCAGCTATGAACGCAGCATCAAGACTCACGGCGCTCCGCTTGGAGGCAATGCCTATGTAAACACTATAAACAATCTCGGAGGCAACCCCGAAGACCCGTTCAAGATCTTCCCTGAAGTGGCTGACTTGTACGCACGCCGCAGGGAAGAACTCAAGACCATCGTCGCAGCACGCCGTAAAGAAGAGGCTGCATGGGCGGAAAGCAACCCCGACAAGGCGGCTGCCATGAAAGAATGGTTCAGCGGCAATGCTCCTAAGGTTGACTGGAGCGCATTGGTACAGAAGGAAGGCTCGGCAACCCGTGCCGCTTCCGCCGCTTGTCTTGGCGTTCTCGCAGAGCAAGTGCCCAACATGATATGCTCTTCCGCCGACCTGAGCAACAGCGACAAGACAGACGGATTCCTAAAGAAGACACAGTCTTTGGTAAAAGACGACTTCTCGGGAGCGTTCTTCCAGGCCGGTGTGAGCGAACTTACAATGGCTTGCATGTGCATCGGTATGTACCTGCACGGAGGTGTGATACCCGCCTGCGGCACGTTCTTCGTGTTCTCAGACTATATGAAGCCTGCCGTTCGCATGGCGGCGCTCATGGAAGTGCCTATCAAGTTTATATGGACTCACGATGCGTTCCGCGTAGGCGAAGACGGACCTACCCACGAACCTGTTGAACAAGAGGCACAGATACGCCTCATGGAGAAGCTGAAGAACCATCACGGCAAAGACAGCGTAAGAGTGTTCCGTCCGGCTGACGCCGACGAGACAACCGTATGCTGGGCAATGGCAATGGAAAACATGGAGACTCCTACGGCTCTCATCTTCTCTCGCCAGAACATAGCCAAACTGCCTGCCGGAAACGACTATGAACAGGCACGCAAGGGAGCATATATCGTGGCAGGTTCTGACGATGACTTCGATGTCATTCTTCTTGCCGACGGCTCTGAAGTGAGCACATTGGTAGCAGGCGCCGAGCTGTTGCGCAAAGACGGCATCAAGATACGCATTGTCAGTGTGCCTTCCGAAGGTCTCTTCCGCAGCCAGAGCAAAGAGTATCAGGAGAACATTCTGCCCAAAGGCTCAAAGATTTTCGGTATGACAGCCGGTCTTCCCGTAACATTGGAAGGCTTGGTAGGTGCCAACGGAAAGGTATTCGGTATGCCGAGCTTCGGCTTCTCAGCACCGTATAAAGTGTTAGACGAGAAACTCGGATATACTGCCGAGAACGTATATAATCAAGTAAAAGCATTAATGGAGGAATAAATTATGGATATGAAAACAGTCGGTATCGCCTGTGACCACGCAGGCTTTCAGTTGAAAAAATTTGTAGAGCAATATCTCGAAGAGAAAGGTATAGAATACAAGGACTATGGCACATGGTCTGACATGAGCTGCGACTATCCCGATTTCGCCCACGAGCTGGCGGCAGGCATAGAGAACGGCGATGTATATCCCGGTATCGCTATCTGCGCCAGCGGCGAGGGAATGGCGATAACTCTTAACAAGCATCAGGGCGTGCGCGCCGGTCTGGCTTGGAACACCGAGATTGCCGAACTAATACGCCAACACAACGATGCCAACGCAATAGTGCTTCCGGGTCGCTTTGTAGATAACAGGACAGCGGGCAAGATACTCGACGTTTTCTTCAAGACAAACTTTGAAGGTGGCAGACACGGTCGCCGGGTAGAAAAGATTGCACTGAAATAAAACAATGACGGTATAGCTCAAGAGCGTACCAACAACTATACAAGGGGTATATCAATAGTCTTCAATGACTTGAGATATGCCCCTTGTCGTGTAAATCCTTATATCACGGACATCCGAGTCTTATTCTTGTCCGCACGGGATTGCAACCGATGAACGAAGCAAGAGCAGAACATAATAGAACCTGCCCGTGGGGATTTGTAATCCCCACGTATTAAAACTGCGGATTTGCAATCCGCC
>JBJFGK010000079.1:0-14619 GCA_051892655.1 Prevotella sp.
CAATAAGGTGCATCGCGCCATTATTGTGTCTCGGCGTGATTGATAGTTGAGTGCCTAACGACTATCAATATTTTTATGGCAAACAAGAACCTGAACGCAGCCAAGACGGCAAAAAAGGACGAGTTCTACACTCAAATGTCCGATATAGAGATGGAATTGCAGCATTATTGGCAGCATTTCCATGGCAAGACAGTGCTCTGCATTTGCGATGATCCTTATAAAAGTAATTGACAAATGCTTTGCAAGACACATAATCGTGCAAAAGGTAGTAAATAGTTATTAATCATAAATTATAATTGGTATGAAAACATTTATTTTATCAATCATTGCATTGTTTGTAAGCTCAATGGCAATGGCTCAAGAAAAAGTAGTTATTAAAGCCGGTACAGTTATTCCTCTTCAAGCTGCCAAAACTGTTAAGGCAGCCGATCTTAATGAGGGACAGGTTGTTGATTTTGTTACTATTTCTCCTTTGACAATTGACGGGAAGAATGTGTTTGAAAGCGGTACTATCGTAAAAGGAAAAGTTGTAGAGGCAAAAAAAAGTACCATAGCAGGAACAAAAGGAAGACTTGTCATCTCAATTCAGAAGATGACTTTGCCCAACGGCTCTCCTCTTTTCTTCTCTGATACGACTGTACGTGTATATGGAAAAAACAAAACTCCACTTGCTGTTGTACTCGGATGTTTTATATGGCCTTGTATTTTTATTCCCGGTTCAAAGGCAGAAATGCCTCAAGGATATGAAATATATGCTATGGTAGCAAGCAATACGGAATATATTTTCTAACTAAGACCATATTATTCCTATCATACTCGCAGGGGGCTTCGGTTTCCTGCGGGTAATGTTTTTACAATAAACCTATTATGTTCCCGTCTGCATGGATTAAAAAACAGGCTGGTTAAAACCTCTAACTATGCTGTTCACAACCTCTAACAATGGTGTTTAAGACCTCTAAGCACCATTGTTATGATTATTAACCCCATTATGTTGACTATGCCTGAATTTACTTTACACTATTCTTGCTCTCTTACTGAAATTATTTACACCGTTAAACCCAAAACGGTCATTAGATTTCATTGGAGTTATGCTTTTATCTTGGTTGTAGTACGACCTTTTCAGCGAAGACATAGCGGGCTGTGACGAGATGAAAAGGGATGTAATACGGTCAAGAGAAAGGCAAAAGCAATGAAAAGACTCTAATTATTACAACTCGTGCACATGTTTCGGTCTAATGACCGATTTGGGTTAAATATCCTGTCCGCAGGTGTCTGAATTGACTTCGTTTTAGTTAAAAAACCGCAGATGCAAGAACTCACACCGGTCATCATCATCAATTTGGTCGGAGAAAGTATCACCAAACGTGCCATTTGTGCCATTTCCCTCTTCCAACTCTTGAAGATTTACGTCTTCAAACCTGTCCGCAAGGCTTCCTGCCCCATGCGTTCAAGAACAGTCCCTTGCGGACATAAACATCCTACGAATAAGGTTCATCATTGCAGGCTAATTAAAAAGCCAACAGGCTGCACCGTATATTCGATGCAGCCTGTCTGTTAGTGAAGAGTCACACTTTTTGTTGTGTCAATACTCTATTTTGTCTGTTTTTGCCGTCCATGCTTCAAACGCCTTGATTGCCTCGTTGCGCATCATTTCTTCCGCTGTAAGATGACGTCTGTCAAGGGGCAGGGCCAACTCATCATAGATAAACGAGTCGTCGAAGCCGATGTTTTTCGCATCAGTCTTATTGTTGGCAAAATAAATCTTTTTCAGTCTTGCCCAATAAATGGCTCCCAGACACATAGGACATGGCTCGCACGATGTAAAAATTTCACAATCGCTAAGATCAAACCTGCCCAGAGACTCAGCAGCGGCTCTTATTGCGCTTACCTCAGCATGAGCGGTAGGATCGTTGTTTGCAGTCACTCTGTTTACACCGGTCGCTATGATTTCTCCATCGCGTGCTATTACGGCACCAAAAGGACCGCCTCCGTTAGCAACATTTTCTATAGAAAGCTCTATGGCTTTTCTCATTAATTCTTCATTTGTCATATTTCAAAATCATATTATATTGTGTAATGAAAACTTCAAGACCAAGAAACAGGCTTGAGAAAAATCTTCCGGTCTATTTCACGATAATGAGATAATAGTTCTTCTTGCCACGCTGTACGAGAAGATATTTACCGTCTATGAGGTCTTCTGCCGTAATGGTGCGGTCAAAAGCGGCAAGTTTTTCCTTGTTAACAGACACTCCGCCTCCTTGAACAAGCTTGCGCATCTCCCCTTTGCTGGCGAATACGGCTGCTGCAGAAGTGAGTAGCTCTACCGCAGGCTGTCCGAGAGCGTCACGGGAGACCTCGAAACGAGGCACACCTTCAAAGATATCGAGGAACGTCTGTTCGTCAAGTTTTAGCAAACCTTCTTTTGTGGACTTGCCGAAGAGTATGTTTGAGGCCTCGACAGCCATGTCATAATCTTCGCGCGAATGAACCATAACGGTCACTTCTTCTGCCAAACGACGCTGTAACTGGCGTCTGCCCGGGTCCTGACGATGCTCTTCAATAAGTGCGTCTATTGTCTCTTTATCCAAACTTGTAAAGATCTTGATGTATCTCTCTGCATCATCATCACTCACATTGAGCCAGAACTGGTAAAATTTATATGGCGACGTGCGTTTTGCATCAAGCCATATATTGCCGCTCTCCGTCTTGCCGAACTTTTTACCGTCGGCCTTTGTTATCAACGGGCATGTAAGGGCAAATGCTTCTGCCTCTCCGCCAAGAGTACGGCGTATCAGTTCCGTACCTGTTGTCATATTGCCCCACTGGTCGTTGCCTCCCATCTGCAACTTACAGCCTTTGTGCTGATAAAGATAAAGGAAGTCATAACCTTGAAGCAATTGGTATGTAAACTCTGTGAAAGAAAGACCGTCACGGGCTTCACCGTTAAGTCGCTGCTGCACGCTTTCCTTCGCCATCATGTAATTTACGGTGATATGCTTACCAACTTCACGAGCGAACTGCAAGAAACCCATATCTTTCATCCAGTCGTAGTTGTTTACAAGTTCAGCCTTATTAGGTGCATCGCTCTCGAAATCCAGAAATTTAGCGAGCTGTTTCTTTATACATTCCTGATTGTGGCGCAATGTTTCCTCATCAAGCAAGTTGCGTTCAAGGCTTTTACCCGACGGGTCTCCTATCATACCTGTAGCACCGCCAACCAAAGCCAACGGCTTATGCCCGCAACGCTGCAAATGACGCAACATCATAACGCCGCAGAGATGGCCTATATGAAGGGAGTCTGCCGTAGGGTCAGTACCAAGATAAGCGGTAACCTGTTCCTTCTGCAACAGCTCTTCTGTACCCGGCATTATCTGACTTAACATGCCGCGCCATCTCAATTCTTCAACAAAGTTCTTTTCCATCTTATTTTTAATGTTTTTATGTATTTTTCTTTATTCAGACAAATTTGTATTTCGGAGTATTACGGAACCGGATCATAACCGCTGCCTCCCCACGGATGACAACGCAATATGCGTCTGACGGCAAGCAACAAGCCTCTTATGGGACCGTGTTTTCTCAATGCTTCCAACGCATAAGCAGAACATGTTGGGGTAAAACGACATGACGGTGGCGTAAAGGGAGATATTGCTCTTTGATAAAATAGTATAGGCAAACACAACACCCACACTATACATCGCAATATGATAGAGGACACGGCTCTCATGGCATCATGACTTTATCGGAGACATCAGTTGAATCCTTATCTTCATTCGCTTTTTGCGATTGGTCTAAAAGCTTGTCCGAGAGACGTTTGGCAAGTAATGACATACGAAGGTCCACATCCGCCGCTGCCCATAACTTATCGTCAAGCCATATCAAAGCGACATCAAGACCTTCCGTTCCCTTCAAAGACAATGTCTTTATTATATTACCGCGATGGCGACGCCACGCCTCGCGCAAAAGCCTTTTTGTACGGTTGCGGTCAACAGCATGCTTAAAATGTTTCTTGGAAACAGTGATCAGTACCTTCAAAAGACTTTCATCCGGCTCTCGTCTGACAGGCACATATACCAACCGTATGGGAAAAGCCACAACCGAACGACTGTTCCCGCCGACAAAGAGACGATCAATGGCCCTCTTGGCGCATAGCTTCTCTTGTTTGCCAAACGTCAGATTGCCTGATATAGACATATTTCTATTTATTTGTTTCTGTCAAGAAAATCTCTCAATGCACTTGTCATTGAAGGGAAATCCTTTGTAGGCGCTTCCACAGCCACATGCAGCCCTGCCTCATGTGCGGCTTTAGCTGTAGCCGGACCGAATGTACCCACAACGACATCATTATTCTTATCGGCACCGAATGTCTTATTGAAGGCATTGATTCCCGACGGGCTGAAGAAGATACACATATCATAGTCGAAAGACTTTTTCTCCTCTTCCGTGAAATCATTGCTCACGGTGCGATACATCACGCACTCCGTATGGTCGAGACCGTTATTGTCAAGCATTGTCTTGACACTGTCATCATGAACACTGCTCATCGGTATAAGATATTTTTCCGTTTTATGCTTTAGCATCAAAGGGAGTACATCATCCATTTTACCGGTTTTGCCAAAGAAAATCTTACGCTTTCTGTATTGAACATATTTTTGTATATAAAGAGCTATAGTCTCTGTAACACAAAAATATTTCATCGACTCCGGTATCTCAAGCCTCATATCCATTGCCAATTTGAAATAATTGTCTATGGCATGCCGTGAAGTAAATACCACTGCCGTATAATTGAGAATGCTAATCTTCTGCTGGCGGAACTCTTTGGATGACATTCCCTCCACCTTAATAAAGGGTCTGAAAACAAGTTCCACCCCATATTGCTTCTCCATATCAAAATACGGAGACTTCTCACTACTCGGTTTGGGTTGTGATACAAGAATCTTTTTTACCATCGTCTTACCTTAATAATTTATCTTTAAATAGTCCACAATCATTACCAAAATGCCCCATAAAGAGAACAGCGGTATTATTTCAAGGGTGCAAAAGTACAAAACTATTTGCAAAAAATGAGAACTTTGTTTAAAAAAGATAACAAATGACTTATAAAGCAACATCGTTTTAACTAAAATTACAACAATTATTAGGTATAACAACGCTTTTTGTAATGATAAATCAAAATATGACTGCAACATAACCAGCGGAAACAACAACATTCCTTCAGAAGACATAATAAAGAAAAGATGCCGTAACCACCTGATATTATCTGCCCTATTAAAAAATATGATGTTTACGCAACCATAAAGCAGCACCTTTAACACATAATAAGAAACAAAGACGCCAAAGAATATCGCTATCAGCTGATATTGCGATGAGAGTATAAACGTGTCTGCCACACGTTCCTGAACATAGAGGAAAGCGACAACCGCCAACAACAGACATGTCTGCATAATCAGAAAAAACTGGAATCTATACTCTTGAGTGGTTTCCGACTCATTGGTAGTCTGATTCTTGGGTTCGTAAAAGAAGTTGCGAACCTGTCTGAAGATAAATTGCCGTGATTTTGAAAAAGCTATCAAAGCAAGAATAAAGCACCCGAGCAAGACTGATGTTACCGTATTGTCACCTCTGATAGTATAAGGAATCGGATCGCCCGGCACGCCATAACGTCCTCCACTAATCTCAGGATGCATCATGTCTTTTCCTGAAAAAAAGCTCTCACGATAATACTGATGAAAGCTGACACTATCAGTCTTTACAACAGTATCGCCCTCGACGACATCCGCATTTGTTACAAGCCGATAAAATGCCGTATTGTCTGTCTTGAAATCTGTTTTTGCAATAGAGTCTTTACGGACTTTTGTCTTACTTCCGCCCACACTCCCATCGTGTACGTCTGCATCATGACGCACAGATGTCACCTCTTCTGTGAGCGTAGAAGCGACCGGAGCTGATCCATGAGTTATCGTCGAATCTGACTGTAACACTTCTTATTACTTGTCTATACCAAATAAGGTCTTTATATCATCCACTCTGTCCAGCTTTTCCCATGTGAAAAGCTCCACCTCCATTGATTTTGTCTCATGATATCTGCTCGTAAACGTTTTGGTAATCACCTCATTTTTACGTCCCATGTGCCCATAAGCAGCTGTCTCACTAAACATCGGCTGACGCAATTTCAAGCTGCGTTCTATTGCTTTAGGACGCAAATCGAACATGCGGTCAATCTCTTTGGCTATCTCGCCATCGGTCTTATCTACATGGCTCTTGCCATAAGTATTGACATAAATACTTACAGGGCGTGCCATACCGATAGCGTAACTTATCTGCACAAGCATCTCGTCTGCCACTCCGGCCGCAACCATGTTCTTGGCAATATAACGTGCGGCATAAGCAGCCGAGCGGTCAACCTTGCTTGAATCTTTGCCTGAGAATGCGCCACCACCATGTGCGCCCTTGCCTCCGTAGGTATCGACAATGATTTTTCGGCCGGTTAGACCGGTATCGCCGTGAGGACCGCCAATAACGAACTTACCCGTAGGATTAACATAATACTTTATATCATCATTGAAAAGAGCAAGAACCTTGTCGCTATGAATTGAAGCCTTGACCCGTGGTATGAGAATGTTGATGACATCACTCTTTATACGGGCAAGCATCTTTGTATCATCATCGTCAAAATCGTCATGCTGGGTTGAGACAACAATGGTGTCTATTCGACGTGCAATGCCGTTATCGTCATACTCAACGGTTACCTGACTCTTTGAATCGGGACGCAAATAAGTCATTTCCCTGCCTTCTTTACGAATATCAGCAAGAGTCTTCATTATAAGATGAGCCAAGTCAAGTGACACCGGCATATAGTTCTCCGTCTCATTGCAGGCATAACCAAACATCATACCTTGATCTCCGGCTCCCTGATTTTCATCGGAACCATTATCCACACCGCGATTTATATCATCGCTTTGCTCATGGATAGCATTGAGAATACCGCAAGAATCGCCATCAAACTGATATTCAGACTTTGTATATCCTATCTTTTTTATGGTGTCACGTGCCAATGTCTGCAAATCGACATAGGCATCACTTGTCACTTCACCAGCTATTATAACCTGTCCGGTTGTCACAAGTGTCTCAACTGCAACTCTTGCTTTGTCATCATAAGCAAGCAGTTGGTCCAATATTCTGTCTGAAATCTGATCTGCAACTTTGTCGGGATGTCCTTCCGACACTGATTCTGAAGAAAACAAATATGCCATCTTTATCTTTCGTGTTGTTAAAAATAGTCTGCAAAGTTAGTGTTATTCAAGATAAATACAAAAAGAATGTACGTTTTTAACTAAATCGTTCTTTTATATTTGGCATATATTCCATTATCCCAACAACCAATTTCCCAAACATCAACCAGCTTTATCCGAAGCCAAGAATATATCAATGGTTCTTCCTGTAACTCATCACAGCCCAAACGCCCATAATGGAGGCGATAACGAAAAGAGCAAAAACTTGATGGGAAACGCTGTTGAAGTTACCTCCTCTGACAAACACTGTGCGTATACCTTCTATAAAATAGTGCATAGGATTGACATAGGTGGTCAGATAAGCAAGGTATGGCATGGAACGTGAGGGAGTGAACAGCCCGCTAAGCAACAGCATCGTAACAACAAAAAACCACATAACAAAGATTGCCTGTTGCATGGTATCGCTATAATTAGATATTATCAGCCCGAATGAACTCCAGAAGAAAGCCAAAAGCATTGCCAATACGAAGACCAGCCATAACGGCCCCTGACAGGTGATTCCATAAATAGATCTTGAAAGCACAAGGCAGACCATGATGATGAATATCGCTATAATCCAATATGGAATAAGTTTTGCAAGGATAAATGACCATTTAGGAACGGGGGTAACATTAATCTGCTCTATTGTTCCGGTCTCTTTCTCACCGACAATATTGAGTGTCGGCAAGAAACCGCACATTAACATCATTACCATTGCAAAGAGGGCAGGAATCATAAACACTTTGTAATTGAGATGTTTGTTGTACAGGTACAACGTAGAAACATGCGACTGTATGGCCGCTGATGTAGGATTGACATGTGCCGTCACTATCTGTGACAGATACGAACTACCCATAGAGCCTTTTGTTCCATTGACAGCATTAGAGGCGATAAGCACTTGTGGTTTATGCCCCAACGTAAGGTCCCAACCGAAATGTTGCGGTATTACCATAACAATGTCGGCATCCATCGTCTCTATATCCTTCAAGGCTGTCTGATAGTCAGGTTTCTGCCCGTTAAAAATAAAATAGTTGCTGGCCTCTATACTATGAACGAGTTGTGAAGAAATGGTAGAACGGTCATTATCAACAACATCAACACAGATATTTTTCACTTCTTGGTTCATCACCCACGGCATGACACACATCATCATTATAGGGAATATGACTATAAGACGTGGCAGAAACGCATTGCGACGTATTTGCAAAAATTCTTTCCGTATAAGATACCTTAGCATAAATTACGATTTAAATTTTACGATTGGCTTTATTTATTCCAACCGTTTCTTGAACTTTACAAGCGACACTACGAGAAAAAACAATGTCATTGTGCCAAGTATGACTACCTCACGCACAACATCACCAATGCCGACTCCCATAATCATCAGTTTACGCATGCTTTGTATATAATAGCGAGGCGGCACGACAGCGGCTATCCATTGCAGTATCTGCGGCATAGACTCTACCGGAAACATCATGCCGGACAACATTACAATAGGCACTAACAACACCATTGCAGAAAGCAAAAGAGCCATCAGTTGGGTCGTTGCAATGTTGGAAATAAGAAGTCCTAAAGAAAGGGCAAGCACAATATAAATAGTTGATACTACATATATCCAAAAAATGCTTCCCGCCAACGGCACATCAAGTACATAACGTCCCATAAGCAAGATTGTTGTCAATATTGCAAAGGCGAGTACAAGATAAGGAACAACTTTGGCAATGATAATCACTATGGGTCTAACAGGCGAAACGAGCAATACTTCCATCGTTCCACGCTCCTTCTCACGTACTATCGAAATTGAAGTCATCATGGCACATACAAGCATTAGCAACATACCCAAGATAGCAGGCACAAAATTATAGGCAGAGCGCATTTGCGGATTATACAGCAGTTTGGCGTTTACGAAGTCGGACTGTGCATTTGTTATTACGCTTGCAGCATAACTTGTCCATTGCTGTGCCATATTAGGATCCGCTCCATCTACGATAAACTGTATGCCTGAATGTTTTGATGCGAAGTCATGTCCAAACACAACAGCCATGTCAGCCTGCTGATTGCTTATCATACGTTCCGCCTCTTGAGGTGTAGCGGCTGTGGTTATGACAGTGAAATATTCCGATGCGGCAAGACGCTCAATGACACTTTGAGTTTGCGAATCCATTTGTGATGTAACAACAATGGTACGAACATTCTTCACATCTGTCGTAATGGCAAAACCGAACAACAGCATCATCACTACGGGCATCCCGAATAGGATAAGCATAGTACGCTTGTCACGCAAAATATGGCGTGCTTCTTTAACAACAAAAGATAAGAACTGTTTCATACGCTTAGTCTCCTCTTTTTGCCTCACGTGCCAAATAAGTGAACACGTGGCTCATATCCGGCTGTTTAAAGTCGCGTTTCAACTCTTCCGGTGTTCCCATTGCACTGATCTTACCATCTACCATTATGCTGATGCGGTCACAATATTCGGCCTCGTCCATATAATGAGTGGTTACAAAAACAGTAATGCCACGCCGGGCAGCATCATAAATAAGTTCCCAAAACTGCCGACGGGTAGCTGGATCAACACCTCCGGTAGGTTCATCAAGAAACACAATGGCGGGGTCGTGGAATATGGCAATAGAAAAAGCAAGTTTCTGTTTCCATCCAAGAGGCAGTGAACCTACAAGATCATTCTTGTGTTCCGTAAACTTCAACTGTCCCAAAAGAAGCTCGGATTTACGGGCTATCTCTTCATCTTTCATACCATATATTCCACCAAACAGGCGTATGTTTTCAGCAACAGTAAGATCTTCATAGAGCGAAAATCTTTGACTCATATAGCCTATGTGCTTTTTTATCTTCTCATATTCTGTCCGAATATCAAAACCTGCCACCGTACCTGAGCCGCCTGTCGGCTGGTTAAGTCCTGTAAGAATATGCATGGCTGTTGTTTTACCGGCACCATTTGCTCCCAAGAAACCGAAGATTTCTCCACGTCTGACAGAAAAACTAATATCATCGACTGCATGAAAATCGCCAAAAGCCTTTACAAGATGTGACACCTCAATGACATTATCGTTTCTCGTCTCTACTGTCTTTTCGCGTTTGATTCCGGGTGGATTAAATATATCTCTGAATTGTTCAAGTATAACATCCGGCGTGTCTATACCTTGTATTTTACCTTCACTCAAAAATGCCACACGCTCACACCGATATACTTCGTCAAGATAAGGGGTAGATGCGACAACAGTTATACCACGTTGTTTAAGCAGAGAGAGCATTTCCCAAAATTCCTTACGACTTACGGGGTCAACTCCCGTTGTCGGTTCGTCAAGAAACAAGACACTCGGCTGATGTACCAAAGCACAACTAAGTGCCAACTTTTGTTTCATTCCCCCAGAAAGAGCCCCTGCCTTACGGTCTTTAAACCTTTCTATCTGCGAATAAACAGCCTTTATACTATCATATCCCTCATCAACAGTAGTGCCAAACAAAGTGGCAAAAAACTGCAGATTCTCTTGCACCGTCAGGTCTTGATAAAGGGAAAAACGTCCCGGCATATATCCTACTCTTTTTCGTATCTCCCGCATTTGATTTACTACATCAAAGCTTTCTATCATTGCTGTTCCTTTATCAGGTAGCAAAAGGGTACAAAGAATACGGAACATTGTCGTCTTACCTGCCCCGTCCGGACCTATAAGACCGAATATCTCGCCTTTATTAACCGAGAAAGACACATCAGAAAGAGCTTTTACCTTACCGTATGACTTTGATATATTACGAACCTCTATCATATCAAAATTTCACTTCACCATACATTCCAATCTTAACGAATCCGTCGTTTTGTATCGCCACCTTCAAAGCATACACAAGGTCAGCACGCTCATCATCGGTAAGAATCGTCTTAGGTGTAAACTCTGATCTGCCGGATATCCAGCTCACTTTTCCTTGATATTCCTTTCTCTTTCCGTCACCATAGTCTGCATAAACAGTTACTTTCTGTCCCAGTCTGACATCCTGCAGTTGCGAAGAAGTAATGTATGCACGAATAAACATGTTCTTTGTATCTGCTATCTTGAACAAAGGTTTGCCTATGGAGACATACTCTCCCTGTTCCACATACTTTTCCAACACTGTACCGGACGTAGGTGTTAAGACATGACACTTCCGTAGCTGGTCCCGCAGTTGGTCTTCCTGAACTCCGGCAGCCTCCATCTGCTTATCAAGAGCGTTGGTATTAACTGTCAATGATGATATCTGTGCATCCAACTGTTTCTGCAACACTTCAACTTGATTATTGGCATCATCAAGCATCTTGCCGGGTGCGGCTCCGTCTGCCACAAGTTCCTTGTAACGCTGTTGATCTTGTTTTGCTTTAATCAGTTGTTGGCGGGTTGCCGCAATTTGTTTTTCCAAATCCGGTTTTTGACTCTGATAGACGTTTCTTGACACTCCGGTCTGCACAATTTTCAACCAGATCTGTGTGGTATCTATCAGTCCCACTTCCTTATTCTCATTGACCACGTCACCTTCATTGACATTAAAGCTCATCAGGACGCCTGACTGTTCTGCAAATACCGTTGTTTCAGTTGCCTCAAAAACTCCCGTAGCATCATAATCCTTTTCTTTATTTCCACAGGCATTAAGCATCAGTCCCGCCAAAACCGGCATTGCCATTACCAATATATTCTTCTTTTTCATATCTTCATTGTTGGTTAATTGTAAATTTTAGATCATAAATCTCCTTCAGCATTTCAATTTCATGTATTGTCTTTTGCACATACGCGGCATTTTCATTATTTATTTCCTTAACAAGGTCGTTCACATCAATAATACCATGTGTCAATTTTGACTCTGCCGCCTTACGAATGGACGAGCGAAGAGCTATGATTTCCGCATCACCGGCAAGTTGTTTACCATAGCGTCCTATATTCTCTTTTTGTTGTATCTGCTCCAGATTATTGTCAAAAAGGAATTTAGCCCTATTTACCTCTGCCATTTCGCGCTGAAGATGTATCTTTGCCTTATCGTTTTTGTGAGTATATAGCGCATCAATATTCCAAGAAAGACGTACGCCTATCATGCCATTCCACGAAAATTTACGGCTTATCATGTCATCAAACATATTATAGCTGGGATAGCCGTAAAAGCCTTGAGCGAAAACTCCAAGTTTCGGCATCAGCGCAGCGTTAAGGGCTTTTTCCTGAGCATCGGCCAATCTCAATTGCGCATTAATGACTTCCAGCTCCGGACGACGGTTCGGGGTTACACATTCCTGTATCGGAGACACCGGTTTTACCGCTTCTTTGATCTCAATACCGCAAAATTCAGATAACATTCTTACGAATGTTGTGCGCTGTGCCTGCAAACCTACCATCTGTTGCATGACATTCAGACGTTCCGCCTTTACATTCTGGTAATCACTTTCTGCTGCCGTACCGCTTTTAAACATAGAAGCCAACTTTTCTTCATTGACATTCAGCAAGTTCTGGAGATCTGCATTTAACTTGATTTGTTCTTCGATCAGCAACAGTCCGAAGTACATTTCGTTCACCCGTTTACGCACATTATAAATATTTACATCATTTTGGGCGGTTTGCAATTCCCCCTCTTTACGGGTTATTTCTTTCCGGTTCTTGATAGCACCACCGTCATACACAGTCTGCTGTATGTCTATTCCGACACGATACTGGTCTTTTTTCAGCCCTTCCATAGTAATTCCGACCTGATGATACAAATTTTGCATTTGCTCCGGAAAGGCGGTCACTCTATTTTGATATGTAGCCTGTGCAGATGCCGACACTTGTGGCAACCAGCTTTTTTGTATGTTTGCCACTGTCAGCTCCGTTGTCTTTTCTATCAGTCCATACTGTCGTATCAACGGATAGTTCCTTTCTGCGGCCTGTTGACATTCCTCTAAGGTTTGTCCTTGTGCCACAATGGGCAACAACAGGATGATTAAAACAATTTTTCTCATTAATTAATATCTTTAATTTCGGTTGCAAAAATAATATGGCTACATGATATCATTACTATCTATAAAGTGGAGAATATGTCCTTTTTGTTCGTTTTTTATATAAACATGCCCGAATCTGACCGAAAATCATTATCTTTACGAACAAAAACATAAATATGAGCGGAGTAAACAACATGAAACATCACACGCCTAAACAAGAACCGAAACTGCTGGATATGGAAACGATGAAAGAAATCATCATGCCTCATTCCAAACAAATCAGCGATTACGTCTTTTTCAACAATGAGATAGGCATCTTACACGGCAATCCTAATGTGTTCAGACTAATAACACAGCAGAAAGCGCCATTTACCATTAACGACCACCGTCTTGGTTTTGTAGTGCGTGGTGAAGGTCTAACCAATCTCAATCTCGTGGATTGTCACATACGGGCGGGCATGTTTGTTTATCTTGCACCCGGAACTATCATTAATCCGATATCATTCTCTGATGATCTTGAGATATTCGGCATCGCTCTTTTCTCCGATTTTATCATACCTTTTCCACAAAACAAGATACCGTTGGCTTTCAATGGTCAGCAACGCGACTTCCAACTATCTGTTTCCGAAAATGAGATTCTGACAGCGCGCCGCATATTGGACGCACTATGGCATGTGGTACATCAGCCGGACTATTCACGTCCGGTAGTATCCTCTCTCGTTGCTGCACTGATTCATCATTATAATGATAACTACCGCCGCAATTCCGAACATCATCTGTCTGCAAGGTCACACGAACAGACAATATTCGACCGTTTCATCCTGCTTGTAAACAAACATTGCCACGAACAGCATCATATAGGCTACTATGCAGGACGGATGTGTCTTACCGAACGGTATCTCAGCACGACCATACGCAAGACTAGCGGAGTCACGGCAAAAGAATGGATTGACCGTGCACTAATCACACGGATAAAAATAGAACTGATGCACACAGAAAAATCCATAGCTAACATTGCTGACGATCTGCATTTCCCCAACCCGTCCTTCTTCTGCAAATATTTCAAACGTCTGGTAGGTATCACGGCCGGAGAATATCGCATGGGCTAAATACCTGTTTTCATAATTTCTATTCAAGAGATTCCGCTTCGCCAATTACGTCTCCACTCAAGCTCTGTATGCACACATTGTATTAAAAAAAATTAATTCATTACAAAATCAATATTGAATTACGCCGTTAATTGCCGATTTGGCAGTACCTTTGCAGCAAATTTTAAGGTAGCGAGTATAATACTACCACATTGTTTTATAATAACATGGAATTTTAATTTATAAATCGTTATAAAAACAGACAATTATGAAAATTGAAAAAGTGCATGCAAGAGAGATTCTCGATTCAAGAGGA
>JBJFGK010000080.1:0-14574 GCA_051892655.1 Prevotella sp.
AAGTTGGAATCCGTGATTGTGTCCCAATATTTTCCCGAAGTCCATGCCATAAGCGGCATTGATGCTCCAACCCTTCAACAGTTTTCCGCTGAACGCATAACGGCCTTCCACAAGAAAGCTTACGTTGTGGTGTTTCTCGTCGTAAGGGTTGTCGTATGTACCCAATCCTTCTTGCCATGATGCCAATGCCCGCCATGTAAAATTGTCGTAAGGTTGACCTTCCATGCCGAGATGAAATGCCATGAAGCGGTTGTTCTGTACCTCAATATTGCCGTCGGTATTGTAAATAGGCGAACGATAAAGCGGATTGCCTATCACTTGCCCCCAATGTTGCCATCCTGTATATATAGAATGATTATAGAAATTGTCTTTACCTCCTATTTGGTCAGCTATAGTTGTTGTATGATCGTGGTATATAGGTCCGCTTTGGTATTTGGTATAAAGATATTCCAGCACGACACACTTTACCCATTGGCTTTGAGGAAACCTTAATTCCGTGCCGAGCATGATGTCTTTGAAATCATATAACATGAACTTGTGACCTTGCTTTTGTTGCCATTCTTCACCCGTACCATAGCCGGATGAACCAAGTTGGAACATAGAAGAATGGTCTTCAAAATATTTGTCTGCATATAGACTAACACCCCATATGTCATTATCCCAATTAATGCGTATCAGCCAGCTGCCCACTTGATTGCCTTCAGAATTGAGATAGACGGTCTCTGTCGCGTCAGAACCACCGGGTAAAAAGGCATTCCAGTATGCGCCGAGTCCCGTTCTGTTCTTTATTGTCATCATTTCTCCGTTGTCGTCAGGCTGATATGCCGTTCCTCCGAATGTACATGCCATTTCAAGACCAAGTTCAACGGAAAACGGACAGAACACTTTATCGTTGCCAATCTTTATATATCCCGCTTTGCTGTGATATAACACGTCATTGGCATAATTGCTTTTCATGCTTGTAAAATCATGTTGCCAATTGTCATCGGTCATTTTTCCGTATGCTATATGTCCTTTTAAGTGCAGCCAACCATGAAGAAACGGCAACGTCCAATAGTCGGGTAGGGCAAGTCTTACCTGTGGTACGGGGCGAGAATTGATGCCTAACGTCTGTGAACCGCTGCTTAAACGGTTGTTTTTAAGTTCCATAGGATATTCACGACTGCCAACAGAAATGCTTCCATTCAACCAACGAGCCTCAAAAAATGCTTGTTGTACTACGATGTTGCTTGTGTAATGATAAGGAACAGCCATGTCCAGACCATAACCAATGCCCCAACGACGTGCCGAATCGGCGCGTAAAGGCCGTATGAGAGCTGCTCTCATGTAGCCGTTGCTTTTTTCAAGGGAACTGAGACCGTATTTGTTGGCATTCAGCCATAATGGTGTCTTGTCTTCAGACACAGACGACTGCATCTCAACTTTGTATGTAAGACCATCAAAGGGCTTTGCTTTGCTCTTCTCAATATCGCTGTAGTCTTCGGCAGCGGCTTTAATGCAAAATGCGAAAAGTATAGCCGGGAGTAAATATCTTGTCATAAAATTGTTTTTGTTTTGTGTTAGGGTAAAATATCAAGGACTCTTTGGCGTCCCCGTTGCTTTTGTTTTTGTTATAAAACGATAAAACACAATTAATATTGTATAATGATTGATGTTTGATGTCATTTAATGTAATGATGGGAAGTATCATGAAAGTGATAGAGACAAGCCTTTTCTTAAACCCATAAAACGTTTAGGGATTTTCCTCCGCAAACTTAGGGAAAAACCTTTTCATGTGATAATATTATTCTTTTTCTTTGCAACAGAAAACATAACAATAGTGACAAACCTCTAAAAAAATACGATTATGAAAAAGTTTATAACAGCAATAACAGCTCTCTTAACGCTGACAATAACAGCAAATGCGATGAGTTATACGCAAGCTCGTGAGCAAGCGCTTTTCCTAACTGATAAGATGGCATACGAACTAAACCTCACACAAGAGCAGTATGATGCCGCTTATGAGGTTAATCTTGATTATCTTATGAGTGTAAATACTTATGATGACCTATATGGTTCATATTGGACATGGAGAAATACAGACATGAGCTATATCCTTCTAGACTGGCAATACAGAGCTTATTGTGCAGCGTCTTATTTCTACAGACCGTTATATTGGACATCGGGTGTGTGGCATTTCGCAATATACAGCCGTTATCCGGTAAGGACTTACTTCTATTTCGGACGTCCAAGCATATATGTTTCTTACAGAGGAGGACATGGTTGGAAAAATAACGGAGGATGTAGTTGGTACAGAGGACGCACGTTTAATCATGGCGGTGTCAAGTCCGGACATGGCTTGAAAGACCGTTTTGACAGAGGAGAATATGGCAAAGGACATAATTTCTCACACAACAGCGGTAAGAACAACAAACCTTCCAATGACAACAAGCAGGGTTTATCTCATAATAATAACAGACATAACGGCAATATGACCGGATCGACATCAGGAAACAGAACTAACAACGGTTCTCGTCCTACATTCGGCAGCGGTGAACGTAGCAACAGAGAAAGCAGTACACGCACAACGGTACATTTTAATAACGGTACGGGCAACTCTGACAACAGTACAACGGGAAGTGTACGAAGCCGCAGACCAAACAATACTTTCAGTCCGGGCAATTCAAGATTCAACAATGACCGTAACAATACAATAGTTAGAAGCGGTACGACTACATCAAGTAGTAACAGCTCATCTTTAGGAACGGGAAGAAAAACGGTTTCCTCAAGTCCGGCATCAAGCAGACCGTCGTTAAACAGCAGCCGCAACTCTTCAACAAGTGGCAGTCGTGGGGCTTCTTTCAGTAGCAGCCGCAGTTCATCATCAGGAGTAAGCAGTCGCAGCAGTTCAAGTGGTGGTAGCGGTCATTTCGGTAGCAGGAGATAATAATAGTGATAATTATAACAAACAGCCCGACATTCATTTGTCGGGCTGTTTGTTATATGGCTGATAAGACAATTTCTCTCACTTCACAGTTAGTCATGGGAGCTATGTCTTTCATTTCCTTATTGTAATATACAGACTGAATGGCTTTGTTTATTATGCCATGACCAACGGCAAGCACGGTCTTGTCGGGGAATGTTCGCACTATATATGATATAAAACTACCGGCACGCTGTTTTAGGTTCACTATGCTTTCAATGTCGTCTGGCCATGTTTCATCTTTCAGATCCGGTATATATCTGCCTGTAAATCCGCCCCAGTCCCTTTCTCTCAATAATGCTGTGGTCTGTACGGCAATATTGTGAGGCGATGCAATGATTTCGCATGTCTCGACAGCCCGTCGTAAATCGCTTGAAACAAAGGCGTCAATATGTCTGCCTGAAATTATGTTTGACAGTTCTTTGGCCTGTTCTCTACCTTTTTCTGTAAGCTCGCCTTGCGTCTGTCCTTGCATTATCTTGTTTACATTGTCTATGGTTTCACCATGCCTTACGAGTAGAAGTGTTGTCATATCATTGGTTATTGTTATGGCAAAAATAAGTAAAAGTTTGCTATTGCTGTCTTTTTTTTACTACATTTGCACTATAACAGCGATATAAGCCCAAAACATAAAGCAATGAAAATATTAAGAAGTTCCATGTTTCGTGCCATTTGTGCAATAGCGACAGGCATACTTTTGTTAAACAATCCGGATAGTACGGTAAAGGGTATTACGATAGCCATAGGCGTCATGTTCTTTGTTTCGGGTGCGATATCTTGTGCCACGTATCTCAGCGAACATTCGGGTAAAGACGATATCGAGATTTACGATGCGCAGGGACAACCGGTAATGCGCCGGAAACCTGTGTTTCCTATTGTAGGTGTGGGCAGTGTCATTCTCGGTGTAATATTGATAGTGATGCCGGGTACTTTTGTCACATCGCTCATGTATATGCTTGGAGCCTTATTGATACTTGGAGCTGTCAATCAGTTTGTGACACTTGTCGGTGTTAGAAAGATAGGTTCTGTACCTTTATGGTTCTGGCTTTGTCCTTCTTTGACTCTTGTCACAGGTTTGTTTGTTGTTATTAAACCAATGGAAACGGCATCCTTGCCACTGCTGATAATAGGTTGGTGTCTGCTTTTTTATGGCGTGACAGAGTGTATAAACGCCATAAAGATTTATGTCATGGAGAGAAAGATAAGGCATCTAATGAAAGATGAGGCTGTGACAATAGAAGATAGCGTAGAGTAGTGACATTACAGACAGATGCAGTCATGCCGGAAACTTTTATTGTCTTTATGGCATGATGCGGTATTAATAATAGAATAAGCCAAGAACCGGATGTTTTTTACGGGTCTTGGCTTGTGTTTTGCGTGATAACAGTGATTGTTGCGCTATTTTACCAGACTTTCGATATATCTGCACATTATATTTATTCCGCGTTTGTTTTCTCCGCCTTGCGGTATAATGATGTCGGCATATTTTTTTGTAGGCTCGATAAACTGCTCGTGCATGGGTTTCAGAACATCCAGATAGCGGTTTATTACCATGTCTACGGTGCGTCCGCGTTCTACCACATCGCGTTGTATGTTGCGTATCAGTCTTTCATCGGAGTCGGTATCTACAAATATCTTAAGGTCCATCATTTCGCGCAACTTCTTGTTCAATAGTGTCATAATGCCTTCAATGATAATTACCGGTCTCGGTTCTACGTGTACCGTCTCTTTCTGCCTGTTACATAATATATATGAATATGTAGGTTGCTCTACTGCTTTCCCGTTGCGAAGATCGTTGATATGCTTGTTCAGCAGTTTCCAATCAAATGCATCGGGATGGTCAAAGTTTATGGCATGCCTCTCTTCTTCTGTCATATGTGATGTGTCGTTGTAGTATGAGTCAAGAGGTACCACTGCAACGTAATGTGGAGGCAATGCCTCTGCTATCTTATTCACTACGGTTGTCTTGCCGGAACCTGTTCCGCCGGCTATGCCTATTATTGTCATTGTTTTTATTTGGTTTGTAGAGTTTCTGTATTTATTTTATCTACAGTAATGAAACCTGCTTGTCTGAACATGGCGGTATAATACTCAGCCTTTTTGTAAATGTTCATGGGATAGGCTCTCGAACTGCTTGGCATCCTGAATAATGTCAGTTTGCGGTTTCCGATGTGTAATATCGAATTACCTCCGGTCTTGGGAGCTGTCGCTCCGTAGCGTTCTACCAACACATCGGTGGCTTTTTGACCGGTCGTCACAATGCTTGTACATTGCGGTATATTGTCGATAAGGCTCTTAATGTCTGTTTCACTTATTATCTCAAGGTCTTTGTCTGATGCGGTGTTGCGTGTTCTTACTACAGCGCATGCCGTATCATACAGGGCAATGCCCTTGTCGGTAAGAAACTTCACTATTTCGTCTTTTCTGAAAGACTTTCTCTCGGCATCTACAAAATGGTCTTTATCGTTGAAAAAGACTATTCCGAATATGCGCCACATATCATTGATGAAGTTGGGGTAGAAGAACTCCATGCACCAACGTTGGCGTGACGGAGGGAAACTGCCCAACATCAGCATCCTTGCGTTGTCGGGAAGAAACGGTTGTAGAGGATGATGCTCTGTTTCAAGTGTGTGTCCGGCTGTTTCCATGATAAAAGATTGCTTTTCTTATGGCTGCTTTTATCAGTGTCATTGCTGTTCTTTGGCAAGATAAACCACTACAGGCAGGTGGTCGCTGTATCCGTCAAGCCAGATGCCTCCGGCATGGGTACGCTTCGGATTGCCCTTGTATCGCCCTTCGCTTTGGAATAGATAGTCGCGACGGAAAATCTGGTTCTTCCAGAATTTCAGTTCCGTAAAATCCTTGCTACCGTCTCTGTTGAGTAGGTTAGGGGACATTACAATCTGGTCAAAAAGATTCCAAGAACCTTGATATGACAATGTGCCTGTCCCTTGTTTTACGAGAATGTTGTACCAAGGATTATACATGTCACCGTCTTTCACGTCTTTTATTTCCGCTTTTGCCTTGAGCATGTCTTTCATGCTCTTGTTTGTGGGGTCGTCGTTCATGTCACCCATGACAAAAACCTTTGTCTTTGGGTTGGCTGCGATTATCGAGTCTTTGATTGCGCATACCTGTACTGCGGCTCTCTCACGATAAGACGAACCTGCAAAACGGCTCGGCCAGTGGTTGACAATTATTGTTACCGGCTCGCCTGCCAGTTCTCCGTCAATGGTAAGGAAGCCACGTGTGGTATAGTTTTCCGGCATTGTCTCGTCCGGAATATATGGAAACAGTTTTTGCCCTTTTACGGTAAACAGTGCCGGATTATAGAGCATGGCACAATCAACGCCTCGTTTGTCAGGTCCTTCTATATGTATATATTTAATGTTACGCGCGCGCAAAGGCTCTTGTGCAGTCAGATCATCAAGCACTTTTGAGTTTTCTACCTCAGATATTCCTATAGCTGCGCATCCGATATTAGGCAGTACGTCTGTGCCCATGTCAGCAAGTACACGAGCCATGTTGCGTAGTTTGTGTGTGTATTTCACACCGTTCCACCTGTAAGAGCCGTCCGGAAGAAACTCGAAGTCACGTTTGCCCTCGTCATGACATGTGTCAAAAAGGTTTTCAAGGTTGTAGAAACCGATGCCATATACCGAATATTTCTTTTGGGCAATGCCACCAAGCGCAATGAAAATTAGCGCAAGGACAAAAATAAAACGTAGTTTTTTCATGAGTATGATATTTATCGGCAAAGATAATGAAATAGGTTATAAGTACAAAATAATTGGATGATGAATTGTTTATTAAATTTTTATTAAAAACCGATATATCCTTTCTCGGATGCTACTATTATGTTTTCATTTGTTCAACATAGTGTTTGGCTGTCGTTATTATATTGTTTTCGCATGCTAACCATGCTGTTTAACGACCCTATAAAGCATCAAAACCAACACAATTTCATGGATTTTTTACAAAAATAAGCACGAAAATAAGCCCCATTTTTATAAAAAACGTGATTTTTGTGGGGCAAATCACCGCTTCTCAAAATATCCTTCACCTTTCAAAACAAGTAATATAATGAAAATCAATAAGATATATAATACGGGTGAAGGTGAAAGATGTTTTGAAACTTTTTATTTTAGAGAGAAGCTATTATGCATGTATAATTTTCTGGTTAATCAATCGTAGGATCAGACTGTTTGTATTTGGCAAGAGTTTTATTGTATTTATCAAGAAGTAAAACTTGTATATTTTATCAAAAGAATAGTTGACATATTAGATGAAATCCAACTTTTCACCCGCGCGTAACACCGGTTTCGTTCATAATATACATGAGTTCGGGATAGGATATTGCTCATACAAAGTTGATAATATAGTAAAAATTAATGTAACTCACGTTATTATGAACAGAACTTATCCCGAACTCGCATAAATTTACCTTATGTCAATTTTAGACAAATATTTTTTTAACTTTGAAACTATATAATTAATGTGTCGGCCGTTTGTGGATGGCAGGATATTAAGATACTGTGAAACAGTTGTGAAACTATTGTAAATATTGGAGTATAAATTTCACTTTTATTTGGATTGTAGTTAAATAATTCTTACATTTGCAATTCAGAATATAACCAAAAACCTATATTATGCAAAAAAAGCTGAAATTAGCAGTGATGGCTTTGTGCTATGCACCTCTGGGTTTTGCCCAGAGTGACTCCACAGAGCTAAAGAGTGCCATTCTGAGTGAGGCGGCATTCACATTCACGGAAGCACAGTTGGGTGAGGATGATGACATGTCGCAAAACATCACGATTGTCAATTCCAACACAAACATCTATGCCAGCGAAGTGGGATATCTCTTCTCGCCGGTACACTTCCGTTATCGTGCATTTGACCAGAAGTATAACGAGGTCTATGTTAATGGTGTTCCGATGAACGATATGGAGGCTGGACAGTTCAGGTTCTCTCATGTCGGAGGTCTTAACCAGCAGACACGTAACGTAGAGTTTTCTCTGCCGTTTGAAAGCAATACGTTCTCGATGTCGGGAATGGGCGGTTCAAACAACTACAACTTCCGTCCGGCAGCAATGCCTACAGGGCACAGGGTGACGCTAAGCGGTGCAAACAGAAACTACACCTTGCGCGGAATGTACACGTTCAATTCGGGTCTCAACAGCAAAGGGTGGGCTTTCTCAGGCAATGTTACCTATCGTTGGGCTAACGAAGGCTATGTTGAAGGTACGTTCTATAACTCTCTCTCATATTTCCTTGCAGCGCAGAAAGTGTTCGGCGGAGGAAAACACTCCCTTACTTTTGCCACTTGGGGCAACCCGACGGAAAGAGCGTCACAAGGAGTGGGTACAGATGAGATGTATTGGTTGGCAAATGACAAATACTATAACCCTTATTGGGGATATCAGAACGGAAAGAAACGCAATTCACGCATAGTGACAGAGTTTGCACCTACGGCGTTGTTTACGTGGGATTGGAATATCAACGATGACACAAAGCTCACAACATCGCTTATGGGTAAATACAGCATGTATGAAAAGACTAAGTTGAACTATAACAATTCTGATAATCCACATCCAAATTATTGGAAGAATATGCCGAGCAGCTACTATGACGTATGGTTTGAAGGCGATGATGCCAACCGCACGGCACAGTGTCTGGAAGACTGGAACACGGCATACAACTTCTGGACTGCATGCAAGGCCAACAGACAAATTAACTTTGACAAGCTTATATATTCAAACAAGCAAGTGTCAATACAGGGACGCGATGCTATGTACTATATACAGGCAGTACATAACGATGCACTTACCATGACATTCGCTTCAACATTGAACAAACAATTGAGCAAGACACAGAAATTCAATGTGGGTGTTATTGCCGCAACTAACAAAGGTATGCACTATCAGACGATGGAAGACTTGCTCGGAGCGACACAGTTCCACAACATCAATACTTATGCGCTCGGTACATACGACCGCAACTCTCCTGAAATACAATATGACCTTAACAACCCCAATGCAGTTATTGGCGAGGGTGACAAGTTCGGATACAACTACAATATATTTGTAAACAATGCCAAACTCTGGTCAAGCTATACTGAAAACTTCGGTTGTCTCAACTACACCATAGCCGCAAAATTAGGCTATACATCAATGCAACGTGAAGGTAAGATGCGTAACGGACTTGCTGCCGACAACTCTTACGGCAAGAGCAAGACGGCAGACTTTGTTGACGGAGGTGTGAAATTCGGTTCAAACATAAATCTTGGCAGAGGAAATACAATCAATTTAGGATTAGGTTTCGAGATGCGCGCACCGCAGGCACGTAATGCCTTCGCTTCGCCGGAAATAAACAACGACTTCGTGCTTAATCTTAAAAACGAACATGTATTCAGTTCTGAGATAGGCTATCAGTTGCAGACATCATGGCTTAACGCAAACATTAACGCTTATTACAGCTATATTACAAATGTCACAGACTGGCAGAACTACTATTATGATGATATCAACTCTTTCTCTTATGTGTCTATAACAGGCATGACAAAAGCTTATTACGGCTTGGAGGCAGGCTTGAAGTTCAAGGTTTGCAGTGCTCTTGACATCAAACTCTTGGGAACTATTAGCGACGCACGCATACTTGGCGATTCAAAAGTAAGATACATGAATTCTACATCAGGCGCATATACAGACGAAATAGTATATAATGACAACATGCGTGATGCAGGAACTCCGCTTACAGCTGCAAGTCTTGGTATCAGCTACCATAGTGGCGGTTGGTTTGTTGACCTCAACTGCAACTACTATGACCGTATCTATTTGAGCTATGCACCGAGCTATCGCTATCAGAGTACAATAGAAAACCGTCAGACTGCATATCTTAACAACACTGCGGCAAACGAGCAGGTACTTGATCTTATAACAGGCGAGATTCTTCCATCTGCTCTTGAGCAGACCAAAGGACATGGCGGATTTATGCTTGACGGTTCAATCGGAAGAAGCATCTATCTGAAACACGGCTCGCTGTCTATAAACTTCATGGTGACCAACATTCTCAACAACCGGAATATAACGACAGGCGGATTTGAACAAAGCCGCTCCGATTATACGCAATCCGGTAACTCTCGCGCCTATAAGTTCTCAAAGAACCCGTTCAAATTCTATGCTTTCGGAACAAACGGCATGTTGAATATCGCATATAAATTCTAAACTCTCACGACAATGAAAAATATCAAATATATAAAACAGTTGTTGTTTGCTATCGTTGTCTGCACGGCTGCCGTGTCTTGTATGGACGATGACTGGAGTTCAAACATATCTGACGAGCCTCAGTTCGGTAACAACGATCTGCAGGAGACCAATGTTATTTCAATAGCAGACCTCAAGAGCAGATATTTCGGAAACACATGGAACGCTTATGATACGATAAGGATAAAAGACGATGTACAGATAAAGGGTATAGTAACCGCCAATGACATTGAAGGAAACGTTTACAACGAAGTAAGTGTAGAAGATGAGACAGGCGGAATACTTGTTTGTATATCACAAGGTGGACTTTTCGGATATCTTGCTGTTGGACAAGAGATACTTATCGACCTTAAAGACCTCTATATAGGTCATTATGGCAGCCAGCCGCAGATAGGAACTCCATATACAAACACCAGTGGTAGGACTTTCCCAAGCCGTATGAACCGTACTCTATGGCAGACAAAATTCAAGCTTATTGGCAAGGCTGATCCTTCAAGAGTGCAACCCGAAGAGTTTGATGTAACAAAGATGGCAGATGCTGAATACGTCAAGGCAAAATGTGGTAAAGTCATGACTGTTAAGGGAGTGCAGATGGCAGAAGCCAACGGAGTGAAAGTATGGGCAAGTGAAGCGGAGAAAGACGCAGGAAATGGCGTCAGCCGTACTATAAAAGTCAACGGAAAGACAAATTCCAACTTCGTTGTTCGCTCAAGTACCTATGCTGATTTTGCAGCACAGATAATGCCACAAGGCAATATCAATCTTACAGGTATCTTTACAGTATATTCTTCCAATCCTGCCAGCTACGGCTATACATGGCAGATATTGCTGCGCGAGTCATCAGATATAGAGATGGCTGAATAAAATACATATTCAATAAACAATTAGAAAAATCAAAACAATATGAAAAAGATATTATATTCAGTGTTAGCCCTTGCAATGGCGACATTCACATTTACAAGTTGCGAAGACGTGCCTATGCCTTACGAAGACCCTAATGCAGGCGACGGAGGTAGTGGAGGCAGTGAGACTGTAGTTGTAGAACCGACCGGAACAGGTACGGTAGATGATCCTTATAACAGTGTTGCAGCAAACAATCTTGCAGCTCAATTGGAATCTGGTGCAGAATCTGAGGTTATTTACATAAAAGGAAAAGTTGTATATGTTAAAGAACAATATAGTACACAATATGGAAATGCTACATTCTATATCTCGGATGATGGAACAGAAAACAATCAATTCTATGTGTTTCGTGCATTATATTTAGGCAATGTCAAGTACACATCAGGTGATTTGATAAAGGAAGGAGATGAAGTTGTTATATGTGGAAAGATAACAAACTATATGGGTAATACTTATGAGACTGTTCAAGGATCCGCATATCTATATTCTCTCAATGGTAATGTCAGTGGCGGAGCCGGTGGTGGAGAAATAAGTGGTGCTACTGGTGATGGAACAGAGGCTAATCCTTTCAATTGTATAGCTGCAAATAACTATGCATTATCACTAGCTTCAGGTGAAGTAAGCGAAAATGGATTTTATATAAAAGGTAAAGTAGTTTCTGTAAAAGAACAATATGGTACACAATATGGTAATGCTACATTCTACATCTCAGATGATGGTACAGACAACAATCAATTCTATGTATTTCGTGCATTATATCTCAATAATGAAAAATACACTTCTGGAGCACTATTACAGCCGGGTGATGATGTGGTAATTTACGGTAAACTCACAAACTATATGGGTAACACTCCGGAGACAGTACAAGGTGAAGCATATCTCGTAAGTTTGCAGAGTAATGGTGGCGGCAACACCGGCGGTGGTGATACCGGTGGTGAAGAAGTTACAGGTAATTCTATCACGTTAAATGTGTCTGACTTGGAACTTGAGAACGCAACAGCGGTTACAACGCTTACTTTATCTGATGGCACAACTCTTTCTTTTGATGGTGGAGGTAATACAAATGCACCTAAATATTATACAACAGGTACAAGTATTCGCATGTATCCTAAAAACAGTATGACTGTTACAGCATCAAAGAAGATACAAAAAATTGTCTTTGTTGTTGACCAATATAATACTGATATATACAATGCATCTGGAGATATTACAGCAAATCCGGGTAGTGTTGTAACAGATGGCATCAATGTATCAATTTCCGCTATTGATAGTCAGACTACAACAATTACGAATGTTAGTACAACGACAGGTGCAGCATCACAAATTAGAATGAAGACAATCACTATTGTTTATGCAGATTAATTGAAATCTGCATATATCTTAACTTAATATCTAATGAGGGGATTTTCCCCTCATTAGATATTATTTTAATCCATAGAATAATATAGATGAAAACAATGAGCCATAAATGTTTCTATCATGGGGCAGGGAAATAAATTTAGGATTTACGAGCAGATGCAATATGGAAATATTGGCGCTTTTATCAAAAATCTGGATTTTATATCAACTTATTTTGACCTTTTGTGAAAGATTTTTGTCTTTATATGAAGATAGAACAATGGATTAATGACTTCACACTCACATCCGGTTCTACTGTAATTATAAAATAAGCAGATTAAAACGACACTATATCAAAGGAGAGATCAAAAGGTCTCTCCTTTTTATGTTATAATAAACCAACAACGAACCACATAGATTTAAAAACAATGTCTTTTGCTTGTAATGTTCATATAAATGCTTTAACTTTGTATAGTGATTTTATTAAGAGCAATGTTTATGTCATATATAGGCGGTGTAGAGCATATTTTGATGTTGCCAATATGATGACGTTAATTTAATAACCAATGTAGAAACAAAAATTAGATGAAAGGAACCATAGATTGCTTTTTGCCTTGTACTGATTTCAAATCTATTGACAACACATTGAGGCAGCTTAAAGGTAGCCGTATGATAAAGAATATCAATGTTCTTGTATCAGATGACGCGTCTGTTGACGATAGCGCACTTGAAGGATGCTTCTTGATGACCGTTGAGGGGCTGTCTTCTTCTTTGACTGTTCGTGATATGGCGTGCCGTTGTACGGCAGATTACGCACTTGTGTTTCTGAAAACCGTACCTGTTACGCTTGGACAGTATTCCATACATCGCATGTTGCGAGTTGCGGCAGAAACAGATGCCGCTTTGGTATATGCAGACAGGTGGTCTGTTGAGAGTGGTGAATTAAAGCCACACCCTGTCATAGACTGGCAGGAAGGCAGTTTGCGCGATGATTTCGATTTTGGTTCTGTGGTTATGTTGAAGGCTTCTTTGTTAAGAACTTTCGCAGAAGAATATGCATCATCGGCTTTTTGCTATGCCGGATGGTATGAATTGTGGCTCTATCTCAGTCGTATGGGTAGTGTGTTCCATATCAATGAGTATCTTTATACAGAAGAGGAGACCGATTTAAGAGCAAGCGGAGTCAAACAGTTTGACTATGTTAATCCTGCCAATCGCGATGTTCAGATAGAAATGGAGAAAGTTGTTACAGCACATCTTGCAAAGATCGGTGCTCTTGTCGATATTTCTTCATATAGCGAGCCCGACTTCAACGAGCAGGAGTTTGTATATGAAGCATCTGTCGTCATTCCTGTTAGAAACAGAGAAAAGACTATCGGCGATGCTGTGGAGAGTGCTTTGTCCCAGAAAACAGACTTTCCGTTTAATGTCATTGTGGTAGATAACCATTCGACAGACGGGACAACACAGATGTTACAACGTTATGCCGAAGAGCATGATGGCCGTAACGGCAGACCGCAACTCATACATATTATTCCCGGACGCAAGGACTTAGGCATAGGAGGTTGTTGGAATGTCGCCATTGATGACGAACGTTGCGGACGTTTTGCCGTACAGCTTGACAGCGATGACCTTTATTCTTCAGAGCTTACGTTGCAGACTATTGTCAAGGCTTTTTATGTTCAGCGTGCAGCTATGATAGTTGGCAGCTACCGCATGTGCGACTTTGATCTCAATACTCTGCCTCCCGGACTCATAAGCCACGCAGAATGGACTGAAGACAATGGTTGCAACAATGCTTTACGCATCAATGGGCTTGGTGCTCCGAGAGCTTTCTTTACTCCGATTTTAAGACAAGTGAGGTTCCCTAATACAAGTTATGGTGAAGATTATGCTCTCGGCCTTGCTTTCAGCCGACGTTATAAGATAGGACGAATATATGATGAGCTTTACCTATGTCGCAGATGGGGCGGTAATAGTGACGCTGCTTTAAGCATAGATAAGATAAATGCCAACAATCTTTATAAGGATCGTTTGCGCAGCATGGAACTTATGGCGCGCAAACAACTTATGACAAGCAATACGGATGTAATGACCGATAACTCTCTG
>JBJFGK010000081.1:0-3515 GCA_051892655.1 Prevotella sp.
TTGTTGGTATTATGTTGCAAAATTAAGGTAAACAACCGAATATGACAAATAATTTATATACTTTTTATGCATATGAAAATATGGTATTTGTTGCATCCCGTTAAGTAATGAAGCACTCTCAGACATACATTTTCGCATAAATTTAAAACATTGCTTCTGTCCGGTTTTCGGATAAAAGCAATGCTTAAACAACGTGGAATGATCTGATAAATCTGCTTCCATGTGTCTTGAATAAAAATATATTCAATCTTTTACTATTCCAGATTAAAGTATTCGTCAAGCTCTTTCTCCGCACTCTTCTTGTCATTCGGAAGATCTCTAATTATTTTTCCGTTCTCGAGAAGGGCTATTCTGTTGGAGATATCGATGGTGTGTGTGAGATTGTGGCTGCTTACAAGGATTGTCGCACCTGTATCTTCGTTATACTTAGTAAGAATATGTTTCAGATGATTCTGGCTGGAAGGGTCAAGAAAATTAAATGGTTCGTCAAGAATAAGCAGCTGGGGGCGATTGATTAGAGCAGAGATGATACCGACCTTCTGCTTGTTTCCTGCCGAGAAATTGCGTATCAGCTTCTTCTGTCCAAGAATTTCACCGCTCATAAAAGTCTCGAATTCCTTGACTCTTTCTGTTGTTTCATTGACTGATAGTCCGTTTATCTTTCCGATAAAATGGAAATATTCCTCAGGCGTAAGGAAATCTATTAAGAAGCCTTCATCAATGTAGGCGCCAGTAATGCTTTTCCATTCTTCCGATTTTGCAGGGTCTATCTCGTTTGTTGTACCGTTTTCTGTCTCTTGTGCCAATATGACATTACCGTTGTCTGCCTTTATCAAGTCAAGGATTATACGGAATAGGGTTGTCTTGCCTGCGCCATTGTTGCCAACAAGACCCAACATGTCACCGTTATTTATGGTGAAGGAGTCTATGCTGACGGCTGTTTTTTCGCCAAAAAGCTTTTGGAGGTTAGTGATATTAATCTTCATGTTCTATAAATCAAGTTAGATCTCATGTACCTTATTATTTGTTTTTAAAGTTGAAAGGTGTATTCTTGTTCGTCCGTTTTATGGAGATGTCACGACGAGGTTATACTAAACCTCGCCCGTGACAATTCTTGAACTTCTTGCCACTGCCACAAGGACATGGGTCATTACGTCCCGGTAACTTGTCCTTACGAATAGGAGCCTTTCTCGCAGCTTCGGCACTTTCGCGCGTATCATGGTTGGCTGCAGCTCTTTGTGCAGGGTCGCTGAGATCGTCTTTCTGCTCATTATAGCGTTGGCTGTGTTGTTCCGGTGCCGCTTCTTTTACATCTCCTTGTTGCATTTCCGGAATCTGGCCTCTCATTAATATTCCTACTATTCGGTTGTTCATCTGGTCAACCATGTCATCGAAGAGCTTTACACTCTCAAGTTTGAATATTATAAGAGGATCCTTTTGCTCGTATGACGCGTTCTGAACACTATGTTTTAACTCGTCAAGTGCACGTAGATTTTCTTTCCAGCAATCATCAATGATATGTAAAAGTATTGTTTTCTCAAATTGTTTTACAACACTCTTTCCTTCCGTTTCGTATGCTTCTTGCAACTTACAAGGAATGTTGAAGACTGCTTTACCGTCGGTTATAGGTACCATTATACGTTCATAATGGCTTCCTTGTTTTTCGAAAACCTCTTTAATGACAGGCCATCCCACAGACTGAATCTTCTCTGTTTTGCGCTTGAAATTAGCCATTGCCATTTGGAAAGCTTGTTCTTCAAGATCCGCTTTGTTCGTGTTTATAAGCTCTTCTTCTGTGAACGGACATTCCATAGATAATACCTTTAGGAAATCATTCTTGCATCCTTCATAGTCGTTACGCTCAATTATATTTACGACACGATCCCATATTATATTGGTAATATCCATACCTATACGTTCTCCAATAAGGGCATGACGACGTTTCTCATATATAACTTTGCGCTGTCTGTTCATTACATCATCATATTCGAGCAGACGTTTGCGTATGCCGAAGTTGTTTTCTTCAACTTTTTTCTGTGCTCTTTCTATGTTCTTAGTAATGAGAGGACTCTCTATACGTTCACCTTCTTTAAATCCAAGACGGTCCATTATTCGTGCAATACGCTCGCTTGCGAACAAACGCATCAGTTTGTCTTCAAGACTTATATAGAATACAGAGCTTCCCGGATCGCCTTGTCGGCCGGCGCGTCCACGCAGCTGTCTGTCCACACGTCTGCTTTCATGGCGTTCTGTTCCTATAATGGCAAGACCACCGGCAGCCTTTACTTCCGGTGTCAGCTTGATGTCAGTACCACGGCCGGCCATGTTTGTGGCAATGGTAACAGCTCCTAACATTCTTTCTTCAATATGAGAGTTACCGTCTTTGTCTTTTATTGTTACTTTGCCAAGTGTACTTCTACCGGCTTCAGCAACAACATTAGCTTCTTGTTGATGTAATTTCGCATTTAGCACCTTGTGTGGTATATGTCTCATATCAAGCATCTTGCTGAGCTTTTCTGATATAATGACAGATGTCGTTCCGACCAGACAAGGACGTCCTGTATTACGCATGGCTTCAATCTCTTCGATGACGGCATTGTATTTTTCACGTTCTGTCTTGTACACGCGGTCATCCATGTCGTTACGTTTAACAGGCTTGTTTGTCGGTATCTCCACCACATCAAGTTTGTATATGTTCCAAAACTCACCGGCTTCAGTACTTGCCGTACCGGTCATACCGGCTAATTTATGGTACATTCTGAAGTAATTTTGCAATGTAATTGTGGCAAATGTTTGGGTCGCTTCTTTTACTTTGACATGTTCTTTTGCCTCTACAGCCTGATGCAGACCGTCACTCCATTGCCTGCCTTCCATGATACGTCCTGTCTGTTCATCAACAATTTTCACTTCTCCGTCAATGACAACGTATTCGTCATCTTTATTGAACATAGTGTATGCCTTGAGCAATTGCTGTAATGTGTGTACTCTTTCACTCTGCAGGGCGTAATGATTGAAAAGCTGATCCTTTTTGTCAAGTTTTTGCTCGTCTGTGAGTTCGGTCTCGTTTTCAAGAGCGGCAAGTTCTGTTGTAATATCAGGAAGGACAAAGAGTTTTTTGTCCTTGACTTGTGCGGCAAGCCATTCTGTACCCTTATCTGTAAGGTCAACAGAGTTTAGTTTCTCATCAACAACAAAATATAGAGGTTCTACAGCCTCAGGCATGTGTCTGTTGTTGTTTTCCATATAATATTCCTCTGTCTTAAGCATACCCGATTTAATACCGTCTTCTGAAAGGAATTTTATAAGGGGCTTGTTTTTCGGCAGGGCCTTATGAGAACGGAACAGGCATAAGAAACCCTCTTCTTGTAACTTCTGGTCGTTGTTTGCAATGCCTTCGTTAATCTTTTGCTTAGCTTCAGCTAATAATTGTGTGGCAAGTTTTCTTTGAACATCAACAAGCCTTTCTACCAAAGGCTGATATTCTTCAAACATTTGATCATCACCATTAGGCACAG